>NZ_JBXBBJ010000028.1:0-61639 GCF_057221575.1 Paenibacillus sp. Y660
CTCTTCGTTTTTAGCCACTAGCGGCAAGATACAGCGGAACAGCAATGCCCTTAAACGAGAACGTCCTCGTTTGCTTATACCTGTCTTTCCTTTGCGATCACCTGAACTGTTCTCTACGAGATTGAGTCCAGTCCTCGAAAACTTTCCTCAAAAAGTTTTTTCTCCAAGCTACCCGATTTTGCCCGAAAAATGAAACGGCTTATAGAGGGACAAAAATTCCTCGCAGCTGTTCTTTGAAAATCGAATACAAGTTTGTCCGGTACATTCCCCATGCAGCCTCGAAGGAAAGCCAGTATGCAAGCGCGCCATGACCATATTGTTACTGCCGTCCGTTCAAGACGCAGGGCAAGATGAGAGCGATTTCGTGATGCATAACGAAATGGTGGTTCCATTTACGGCGATGACCTGCGTGGAGAGATTATGATACTTCCGTCCAGCCACAGCTTATCGCAATGGGGGCGGCCTGCAGCGATCCTGGAGGAAGCGCAAGCCTGCGCTTATGGAGACAGTTCACCGCTGTCCGCCGGACGCTGAGTTTCAAGTGATGTATGGAAGGCCATATTTTCAAATGTAATTGTCAACAAGCCGTTATAGCTTTCTATAGCGGCTTTTGCTGATCTGAGAAAACTAGATTTTGTAAAAAACTATCGATTCCGAGTATTGATTACTAATCCAAGCGGGCTTGTATGGTATATCGATGGAAGAGCAGGGGAATTAAATCGGACAACCGAGTAAAGCGATCATCCTAAAGAGTGACTGAAGCAACAAAGTCTGTATTATAAAGTTTGTTCTTTTTTGTCCGCATGCGATGGACAGGTTGACAAATTCATGGGATTAAGTCATTCCATAATGCAAGTGTTGCTTCAGTGACTTCTTATTTGCTTCGTTTTTACGATCCGAGCAGTTACCATCTTTCTTGGCTTTTTGAGGCAATAGGACTATAATTATTATGTAGTTTTCTGTCCAAACATAACAGGGTCTACGATAAAATGATATATTACATGGCGGCTAAATCTATTTAATAGATATTTGATCAAAATGTCGTAATCCATACGAGGTGTTAAATGAAGTACATTGACTTATTCGCGGGAGCGGGAGGCCTATCAGAGGGCTTTATACGCTCAGGGTTTGAAGCTGTGGCCCACATAGAGATGGACCAGGAAGCAGTCAACACCTTGAAGACGCGCCTTGCATATTGGTATCTCAACGAGGAAGGTAGGCTTAGCGACTATTATAAATACTTGCGCGGTAAGATATCTCGCGATGACTTTTACGCGCTCATTCCAGATGAAATACTCTCGACAGTTTTAAACTACACAATGAGTGAGGAGAACCTTAAAGAAATCTTTGCGTCTATTGATCAAAAGCTTGGTGATGACAGGCATATTGATTTGATTGTTGGTGGCCCACCTTGCCAAGCGTATTCCCTTGCTGGTAGAGCGAAACAGCGTCGAGAGGAAACTGCACGGCAGAGCGGAGAAGCGAATGAAGATGACCCACGCAAATATCTGTATCTGCTTTATTGTCAATTCCTGAAACACTATAAACCCAATATGTTCGTATTTGAAAATGTCCCTGGATTGTTAAGCGCGGACAATGGACGGCACTGGCGAAACATTCGAACTGCACTATGCGAAGCTGGGTATGAAATTGAGTATCAGGAGCTTAACGCGAAAGATTTCGGCGTTCCTCAAGAGCGGAAACGCATCATTATAATCGGTTGGAGGAAGCGCTCTCGACACTTCTTTCCAGAGTTTGAACCGGTGGAAGCAACATGGCTTGTAGGCGATATCTTAGCAGACCTACCTGTAATCCAAGCGGGTGAACAAAGCGTCAAGTATGGACGTAAGCGTCCGCGTTCATATGTCACCGAGCATTTGAGAACAAAAGATGATGTTTTGACGTGGCACGTTGCGCGTCCGCACATTGAACGTGATAAAGATATCTACCGTTTGGCTATACACGAATGGTTGGGCGACAATAAACGTAGACGGATTCACTACATCGACCTACCCGAGCATCTGAGAACCCAAAAGAACTTAACGACTTTCGCTGATAGGTTCAAGATTGTAGCGCCAGATATTCCTTATTGCCATACAATGCTTGCACATATCTCGAAGGATGGACATTATTTTATTCACCCAGATGTTAACCAAGCTAGGTCATTGACGGTAAGAGAAGCTGCACGAATACAGTCTTTCCCGGATAGTTACTTCTTCGAGGGAAGCAGGACAGCGGCTTTCAGACAGATCGGTAACGCAGTACCGCCGTTAATGGCGGCTCGGATAGCTGAGGCATTACGAGAACAGCTATAGGGGGATAAAGCTACAGTGAAAAACGCATTGTTAGAGCAGTTCGGGATACATCGATTGACTGAGTTGCGTCGATCACCGTACTCTTGCCTCATAGATTCTCAAATTGAACAAACTCCTCATCAAGTAGAAGCGTTTATTGCTGCTCTACAAGCATTGAGCAGCGGTGGTATTATTCTCGCAGATGAAGTTGGTCTAGGCAAGACTATTGAAGCTGGCCTTGTGTTGAAGTACCTGATAAAGGATGGAGCAAAGCGTATTCTAATTGCTACACCTTCCCCACTTCGTAAGCAATGGCAGGACGAACTAGATGAGAAGTTCGGTATCAATGCAGAAATTCCCGAGAGCAAGTATGCCGTACAGTATAGGGATGCCGACGAGTGGAGAACTACTGTCAACCGTTCGAGTGCGCTTATAGTCATAACGTCGTATGGTTTTGCACCGTGGTTTATTAAGCGATTTCCGAACGTCAAGTGGGACTGTTTTATATTTGACGAAGCCCATCGTCTCCGCAATCTTAATAACGGTGCGAAAATGCCGAAAGCTTTGTTTGACGTAACGCGCTATGTACCAAAACTTATGCTGACGGCTACGCCTCTCCAAAACAATTTAAGAGAGCTATACGCCTTATCACAATACATAGACGAGCGGATTTTCGTCAATGAACGTGTATTTAACGAACAGTACGTTAAGCCAGAAGATTACAAGGGGTTGCGCGAAGCCGTAACGCCTATTATTCATAGAACTTTACGCAAGGACGTTTCCGAACACTTGAAGTTTAGCAAGCGGGATTGTATGGCGATGGATTTCAAGTTGAATCGTGAAGAAGCCATACTGTATCAACTCACTAACGACTATCTACAACGTCCTGTTTTATATGCAGTATCCACGCAGAATAACGCGCTAATCAAGATGGTCGTGCGTAAACTGCTTGCATCATCGAGCTATGCGGTCGCCGAAACATTTGAGGTATTGCGTGAACGTTTGAAAGTTCTGAAGGAGAATACTCGTGCAGAAAAAGCAGACATAAGCTTGAAAGCCTTCTTCAGTCTTATTGATGATGAAGATGAAAATTCCACGGGCGAAGATGTTGAGGACGACGACATTGAAGCAATCGAGCGCGAGAGATATCGTACGGAGATTAATGATGAGCTAGTCGCCGTGGAGAACATCATCACAATGGCTTTGCAGATAAAGTCGAACTCAAAGATAAATGCTGTTATCGAAGCATTGACGTGTGCATTCGATGTTCAACGTGAAGGCAGTTATCCTGAAAAAGCTCTCATCTTCACGGAATCGAAGAGAACCCAAAAGTATCTCGTTGAGTCGTTGGCCTCATCAGGTTTTGATGGCATAATCGTGTTTAATGGTGAGATGAGTGACCCGAAGACTAAACAGATTTATAACGCTTGGCGAGCGCGTAATCCTAAGCGTGCTACTAATACGTCGAGCATTGATCTGAAACAAGCTATTGTAGAGCAGTTTCAACATGAAGCGAAAATATTAATCGCGACAGACGCGGCGAGCGAAGGCTTGAACCTCCAATTTTGCGATACGGTCATTAACTATGACCTACCGTGGAATCCAATGAAGATTGAGCAGAGAATCGGACGATGCCACCGCTACGGACAGGTCCGTGACGTATGGGTTTACAATCTGCTGAATATCGAGAACGAAGCCGATAAGCGCGTTTACGAAATTCTCTCAAAGAAGTTCAATCTTTTCAAAGGCGTATTCGGTGCTAGTGATGAAGCTCTTGGATTACTAGAATCTGGTAGCAACTTTGAAAAGAAGGTCATGGATATATACGAACATTGTAAGACGGCGAATGAGTTTAAACGCGAATTTGATCGTTTGGAGCGAGAGATTACTGCAAAGCGGAATAAGAAGCAAAATGAATTAAAGCAAATACTCTTAGCGGTCAGTAGCGATGAGAAGAAGAAACGTCTCGCCGGAATCGCTGAAATAATAAAGGGCTACATCTTCAATACCGAGCAATGGGAGGCAATTGCGCAGGAGGCGAAGCCCACTCACAACGTGATAATGCGCGTTCAAGGCACAGAGGTAGTGATAGGCGGCAAAGCGACACACGGTTACGCCTTTATCGGTGCACTTACCAAGCGAACGACTGAGTTTGTTAGTCCCATTCTACTCGTGTTTGACGAGAGTGGGGTCATGCTTAACTATGATCCACTGACGATAGTCCATGCGTTCAAGGCTATACACGAATCAGACTTAGTTCCATACGAGCCGGACAAACCCGGAATGGATTTGATTACAGCTTGCTACGACCAAATTGCACCAATCATGGCCCACGAGTACTTGGAGAATAGCAAACCGTCAATCGAGCAGAACGACAAACGGTTGAAAATTTGGGTTGACAATCAGCGGGGGCAATATAAGGCGGAGTCGGACTTAGTACGTCAAAGCATTGCCGAACTCGTTGAAGAAAAAAACGCCTCAAAGTATTTTCAAGAAAAAATTGAGATTCAAAAGAAGATAGATAAGCTCGAAAAAGAACTGCTGCGGCGAGACGGGCGCTTCCACACCAGTATGTTAGAAATTGAACGAAAAGCGGCGCAAGACCGTGAGGAGTTTAACGCACAATTTGTGATTGATCCACTCGTCTTGATAAATCTCGTCGTCAAGTTTTAGGAGGGAAACCCGATATGCAAAAAAACGGAAAACTCGAACTTACTTGGGTTGGTAAATACGATAAGCAGGAATCGATAGAGCCGAGGATTTTATTAGAGAAGCCAGAGCTATCCTATGGCGACCCTGACAGCGGAAATATGCTTATTCGTGGTGATAACCTAATCGCGCTTCGGGCGTTGGAACAGGATTTTTCTGGAAAAGTGAAGTGTATCTACATTGACCCGCCCTATAACACAGGCAGTGCCTTTGAACATTACGATGATGGTTTGGAACATAGCGAATGGTTGTGTATGATGAAGCCGCGATTGGAAATTCTGCGAAATCTGCTAAGTGTTGATGGGAGTATTTGGATTACACTTGATGATACCGAAGTGCATTATTGCAAGGTAATGTGCGATGAAATATTTGGGCGTAAAAATTTTATTGGAAATATTATATGGGAAAAATCCGATAGTCCTCGCATGGACGCAAGAAATTTTTCAAGCAGACACGATAATATCCTTGTATATGCCAATAACATAGACAATGTAATGATCAAGCGCTTAGTTAGTCAAGCAGTACCAGAACATTATAATAAAACAACGTCAGATGGGCGCCGTTACTACTTGAAGCCTTTAAGGGCAATGGGTCCTAATGATGACCGCGCTTCTCGTCCGACACTTTTCTTTTCAATTATAGCTCCTGACAATTCAGAAGTGTTTCCCATCAGAGCAGATGGTTCTGACGGTCGGTGGCGTTGGGGAAAAGAAAAAATTACAAACAATTCAGAGTTGATAGAGTGGGTAAACGGTAAAAATGGGTGGGTACCTTATTATAAAATTTTTGCAGATTTATCTTCTGGAACTCCACCTGAAACTCTCTGGCGACATGACGATGTCGGAAGCAACCGTACATCAAAAAATGAAGCAAAGCAAATATTTGGCGGTGATAAGTCTTTTGATACGCCAAAACCGGAACACCTTGTTCAGCGTGTATTGCAGATTGCTTCCAACTCTGACGACCTCGTTCTCGACAGTTTCCTCGGTTCCGGAACAACAGCCGCAGTCGCCCACAAAATGGGGCGGCGCTGGATTGGCATTGAGTTTGGGAAACACGTTTATACGCATTGTAAAGTACGGCTAGATAAGGTGATTGACGGAGAACAAGGCGGCATTTCAAAGGCTGTTGAGTGGCAAGGTGGTGGTGGATATACGTTTTACGAGCTTGCGCCTTCTCTGCTTGAGAAGCATCCAATTCTGCCGGTGTACCGTGTTAATAAAGAGTATACGTTTGGAATGCTGTGTGAGGCCATCTGCAAGTTAGAGGGTTTCACCTATAAGCCTGAAGGAGAAATGCACGGACATAGCAGCGAGAGGCGCTTCATCCACATTTCGTGTGAGTTCGTAAGCGGCGATTACATCACGAAACTGATGAAAGAAGTCGGTGATAAGCAGTCTGTGCTGATCTATGGCGCTAAGATACAGTCGGGTTTACGGCTGCCGGACAATGTGGAAATCAAGAAAATCCCGAAAGACCTGCTCAAAAAATGCAAGTTTGATAGCGAGGTGCGGTAATGGATGGAACAGTTAAGAAAATATCATACGCAATGAGCTTGCGCGAGCCGCAGAGCGAAGCGTTATCGTATCTACATGAGATTGTTGCACCTATCGAATTCAAGACTGCCACGAAGTCGGACGTGGAACGGGTTGTAGTTAAGGCGCAAGCGGAAGCGTCGGCAACGGAGCATTGCGAGTTAGAGCGCACAATCAAAGTTGCGGACGAGTTCTCGTTCCCGTCTTTCTGCTTTGAAATGGCTACTGGTATCGGAAAGACGCGGCTGATGGGCGCGTCGATATACTCTCTCTATAAGACGAAGGGCTACAAGCACTTCTTTATTCTCGCACCAGGCGACACGATTTATGAGAAACTTAAAAAGGAAACCGTCGTCGGACACCCGAAATATTTGTTCAAGGGCTTGGAAGCCGAGATGGGGAAGCCCCGCGTGTTTTGTGGCGAAGACTATTTGCAATACAACCAGTTACAGTTTGAAGACGGAAAAAGTTCGGAGATACAGCTATTTATCTTCAATATCGGGAAAATCTTCACCCGCGGCGACGTGACGTTCAAGTTTCACCGCTATCAAGAAACGCTCGGCAAATCGTTCGCTGATATTTTGAACAGTTTTTCCGACTTGGTTATCTGTATGGACGAGGCGCATAGATACTACGCGCCCGCGTCGATGAAAGCTATCGACTACCTAAAACCCGTTCTTGGCTTGGAGTTCACGGCCACGCCGAAGTCGAGCAATAATGTTATCTACTCATATGATGTTGCGAAAGGCGCGGGCAAGTTTCTGAAAATCCCAGTAATGAACGGTAGAACGAATATGTCCGGCTATTCCGATAGCGATGTGCAGGAAATGAAGCTTTCGGACGGTGTTAAGCTCCACGAGAATCGAAAGAAAGCTATAGCTCGCTATTGCACGGAGAACAATCTGCCGTTTGTTAAGCCAATTGTTCTTGTTGCCTGTAAAGACACTGACCACGCAAAAGAAGTTCGCGCTCTGATAGATTCGGACGACTTTTTTCAAGGAAGGTATAAGGGGAAGGTCATTGAAATTCACTCCGGTAGCGGAACCGCTGAAGCCGAGGTAAATATCGCAAAACTGCTAACGATTGAGAGCAGTTCTAATCCTGTTGAGATTGTCCTTCACGTTTACAAGCTCAAAGAGGGTTG
Source organism: Paenibacillus sp. Y660 (assembly GCF_057221575.1). Taxonomy (NCBI): domain Bacteria; kingdom Bacillati; phylum Bacillota; class Bacilli; order Caryophanales; family Paenibacillaceae; genus Paenibacillus; species Paenibacillus sp. Y660. Next base: position 7,683 of record NZ_JBXBBJ010000028.1, read on the forward strand.
GGATGTGAACAATCTCTTTACAATAATTCCCCTAAATGCGGCAAAAAGCGAAATCTTAGCTATGCAAACAATCGGGCGCGGGCTTCGTCTACCTTTTGGATTTATCACAGGGGAGGAGGATATTGACACGCTCGATATTGTTGCGCACGACCATTATCGCGAGATAGTTGAGGAATTGAAAGCAAACACTTATTTTAAGTCCCGTGACCTCAATAAAAACGACATAGAACCTACAACCCAAGTAACGATTGAACCGGGCTTCAACGAAGCGGAACTTACACTGTTTGATATGTTCTTTGTGGAAAATAAGGTAAGTATTAACAAGGTTCAAGATATCTCCAATCCCGTCGTTCAAGAGCATCTGTACGACGCGTATCTTAAATCCGTAGCAGCACAGAAGAAAAGGCAGGCCACTGACGCCGAACTATCCGTGACACAGTTGTCGCTCTTTGATATTGAGGATGAAGGAGCACAGCAAACACAGCTTTCACCGAATGTTGAATTCCCTACCGAACATCCAAGGAATGCCAAGGTTATGGATAAAAAGACGTTCACCGAGCGACTTAATAGAATAGCCGTAACCTGTATTAGCACCCCGATGATACTGGTTCAACCGTCAACGAGCATTGAGTTAAAACCTGTTTCAATCATTTGTTCATATAAGAATGGTTTTATCATAGAGCCGTCACAAGTTGAACGGTATGATGTGGTGAACAATCAGCTTCTTGAATCACTGGATGCAACGATATTAGAAGACCCGAATCCAGTCAACACGCTCGCTTGTCTGTTGCTTGACAATATCAGTGAGTTTGATAGCGACAACGCGGAATATATTTTAAATATAGTTAACCAGTATTTGGAACAGATAGAAGGGAACGACGAGCATAAACGTCAAGTAGTACGTCGTTATGCTTCGATGATGTTGGATGATATTAAGCAACAGGTTCTTGCGGCGATTAAAATAGAAACGCTAATAACTTATAAGGTTCAAAAGGCGTTCATTACATTTGGACAGCAGATTAAAGTTATTAAGTCGGACGGCGAAGTAAATCTCCATACTCAGATAAGCGACAAGAAGAATATTCGTAAATATGTTTTTACGGGTTATAAAAAGTCGTACTACGAGAAATATGGCTTTGAAAGCGATGATGAACGGAAGTTCGCCGTTATTTTGGAACAAGATACAAGCGTCATTCGATGGATTAAACCCCCGCTTAATCAAATGGGTATTTACTACGCAGCAGGACAGCAATACACGCCGGATTTTTTGGTTGAAACTGCGACTGACAAATACATGGTCGAAGTGAAGGCAAAGAAGGATATTCGCAACGAGGACGTTCTTTTGAAAAAACGCGAAGGCGAGCTTTGGTGCAAGTACGCTTCAATTGTTGACGCTGACAACAAGAAATGGCACTATCGACTAATTGCGGACGAGCGTATCAATATTGGCGACAGTCTAACTTCAATTCTAGGTTTTGCCGAGAACATAATTGAACTGGGAGGCGAATAGATGGACGCACGGTTTATTCAAAGCGAGATCCGTCAAAAGTTCATTGAAGCTTTACGTACTGACCTAATCGGTCCCCGTAAAGGCGAAAATGAAGTTTTGGAAGAAAATCCCGAACTCAGTTACCTTACAGGTGCGTTGCACACAACCGACGAAAAGGACGTTGTGGAGTTTGACGAACAAGAGGATATCGAACTTGATTCGGGCGAGAGCGATTCACTTGGAGACGAGGATATTGAAGATAAATATTCCGCGAAATTCAAGCAACAGTCGTCTTGCGGATTGAGTTTTTATTTACACGAAAGCATCAACGCTTTTGACGTTCATCTCGAATGGGGCGATTATGTCATTGGCAGGCAAGAGTATGAGGATAAAAACGGCAAGATCAGAAGCCGCAAAGTATACACACGCTTACCACGCCGTGAAAAAGTTACCGTCGCTCTTAATGATGGAGAACGCTCAATAGAATACCAAGTCGGCGAATCCGACGAGGAAATTATGGTCAAGGTATCCTGCTTTAAGTTGAAAACTGGATATAAGCTGTTCTCAGTGTACGCCGCTAACTACCGCAAAGCTACGGACGATACCGTGAACGGAATAATGTTTCAAACGCGATTAAGTATAACGCCGGAAGTTGGAAGTTTCTTTGTGTCAGAGTATCTTTGCCGCCGTGAGTTAGATGACGAGTATCTCTACGAGAGCCGTCCTATATACGGGCGTGGACACGGTTGCGCCGCTGACTGGCAGACGGACGAAAGTGGTAGAGCGATAAAGGTTAACTCGGAGTTTATCCCCGAACATGAGATGCCGAACGTTAGCTCTAACCTTGATGGTTTTGAGAAGGGTTTTTTTTCAATGAAAGAGTTCACTTTCCGGAAAAAAAAAGACGATACCATATCCCGCCTACATGCGCTACATAGAGCATATGTTAGTTGGATAAAGGACTTGAGCAGCAACCCTAAAATAGTTAATGATGATTTTGCTATGCATCAGGGCGCGGAAACAATTGCAAAATGTAGTGAACAAGCCGACAGAATACTCGCTGGCATAAGAGTTTTGGAAACGAATCCACAAGCTTACAAAGCGTTCTGCTTTATGAATTATTGTATGTTCAAGCAACGTAGTATTAATGAATTCTCGAAAAAGTATGGGTCAGGTATTCAATGCAATATAGGTGAATACCTTAATAAAGACCACAGTGAGTGGAGAGCATTTCAGATTGCATTTATACTGTTGAACCTACCCGGTATTGTTGATGATAAAGATAAGTACCGTCAATACGTCGATCTACTTTACTTCCCAACCGGCGGTGGTAAAACTGAAGCCTATTTAGGGTTGATGGCGTTCCTGCTTGGATATAGGCGGCTTACTGCCGACAAAGAGACGGATTACAATAAGGATGGCGGTGTTACGGTTATTCTCCGTTACACTCTTAGGTTACTAACAACTCAGCAACGTGACAGATTGACGAAATTGATTGTCGCAGCGGAGATAATCCGACGCGAATATCTATCAAAAGGTGCGCCATTTGGCAAGACACCATTTTCAGTTGGCTTCTATGTTGGTGGTGGTGTTACACCTAACCGTTTTAGCGAGTTTAACACAATAGACGACAACCCTTTTAATCTTAAAAATAGAATTGGTCAGCTTAACAAGCAATTAATCACTTGCCCATACTGTGGTAAACCGTTGAGAGAAGATGACTTTTACGTCGATTTAGAGCGTGAGAATATTGATATTTTCTGCTCTGATGAGAATTGCTATTTTTTCAAGTTCAAGAATGATCGCGTAGAGATTCCCGTGTATCTTGTTGATGAACATATATATAGAAAATGTCCTACAGTTGTTATCGCAACAGTAGATAAGTTTGCACGTCTCCCGTGGGACGTGGCTTGTAACTCTCTTTTTGGTAGAATTGATAGGCTATGTCCGCGACATGGTTATTTAGCGATTGGGCAAGAACACCCTGGCAGGCACAATAGCACGAAAGATGGCTTGCCTGCAGCCTCAACGATACCAGTAAAACCGTTTTACCCACCTGAGCTTATTGTTCAAGACGAGTTGCATCTCATCACGGGACCGCTCGGTACGATTTACGGAGCTTATGAAGCCGCGATAGAGGAATTGTGTTCAATAACGAAAGATGGTGTTAAGATACTGCCTAAGTATGTCGTATCGACGGCAACAATCCGAAACGCCGAGGAACAAATACGCTCTCTGTACGGTCGAACGCAGATGGAGATGTTTCCACCGAACGGATTGGATATTCGCGATAGCTTCTTTACCCGCGAAGTGCCGATTGAAGTATCGCCATTTAGAAAGTATTGTGGCATATCCGCAAATGGTAAGTCTGTGACCACTACCATACTTCGTGTTTACGCTATTCTGATTCAGACTGCACTACACTTGGCGGAGCAATCTGCGTATAGAGACTATATTGACCCTTACTACACGTTAATAGGGTATTTCAACAGTATCCGAGAGCTTGGCGGTATTGTGCGTCTGCTGCAAGACGATATTCCAAAACGGCAAAAATGGATAAAAAAGCACTATGGACACGACAAACAACGTTTCTTCGAGTATAAAGAAGTCACCTCGCGTATGACGTCAACCAAAATTGCTGGATTGCTCAAAGAGCTTGAAAGTACTATCGATAATAAGGAGTCATTGGAGAAAAAGAGCCGAAATTTCCTCGACGTAGCGATTGCCACGAATATGATTTCGGTCGGCTTGGATATTGACAGGCTTGGTTTGATGTGTGTTCGTGGTCAGCCTAAACAAAGCTCTGAATATATTCAAACAACGAGCCGCATTGGACGTTCTTTTCCTGGACTCGTTGTGACCGTGTACAACCCTTATCGTCCTCGTGACTTGTCACACTACGAAAATTTTAAGGGGTATCACTCACACATCTATCGATATGTGGAGGGCACATCGGCCACACCGTTTTCGGCTCGCGCCCGAGACAGGGTTCTTCACGCCCTGTTTATCGCTCTTGCTAGATTGCAAATAGAGGCGTTATCTGATAACAAATCTGCGTCAGCTATAGACACAATCCCAAAAGCGCAGATAGACGACATCGTGAACAAAATTGTGGAGCGTGTAGCGAAGGTAGCTCCAAAACTACGGGCAGACGTCATTAATGAGATAACGGAGTTCATTGATACATGGAAGACGTGTAAACAAGTTAATACATTGCCATTGTATTACTACATCGCAAACACTAAACAAGGTTCTAGGCTTATGAACTACTATGGTGAGTTATGCAGTAGGCAAGAAAAGCCTACGCTCAGCTCTATGCGTGAAGTTGAAAGTACTTCGACGCTTTACTATTACAAGGGGGCTTATTGATGCCAACGAAACGATTTAACCCTGATAAAATTGGCGAGATACGCCCGAATCAATTAATAACGACATTCGGTCCCGGAGCGATTATGGACGCGGTTAGGGACTCAGTTACTGTGCTGGATACAGCATATTGGAGCGATACAGGTATGAAGATTTTTGATGCTCGTCTTGCATCATACTTTGGAGTAAACCATTTCCGCTCTCCAAGGACAAGCTATGATAATGATCTACCTGTAATCTCGTTCCCGAATTTTCACGTTTGCTCTAACTCGAAATGTACCCGCCTGTTTGACATTAACGAGAAGTTTGATTTCAACACATATATGCGGCAGGGACCGACATGTCCTGATTGTGGGTATAGAGCATATCCCGCGAGGTTCGTTATCGCTTGTAAGGACGGCCATCTTGACGATTTCCCGTGGCGTTGGTGGGTTCACAGGGGGCATACAAACTGTGATAAGAAGATGAAACTATACTCGACAGGTGAAACATCTACCCTTGCGGAGATGTGGGTTCAGTGTGATTGCGGCGCGAAGCGTTCAATGTCAGGTGCTACGGAGAAGACAAATTTTACAGATGAGGGCTATACTTGTTCAGGGCGACATCCGCACAGACCCAATAGCAACCATGAAAAATGTGAGTGTGCCGATATATTTCCCTCGCAGCGCGGTGCAACGAATATCTATTTTCCTGTAATCCGAAGCGCCATTTCCATCCCCCCGTGGACGAACCCGCTCTATCTGCTTCTCGATGAGCATTATCACACCATCTTGGAGATGCTTGAGTTAGGAGTTGAAGATGCGGCAGATAGAGTGTACGGCAAATACTTCACGGCTTACAGTCACGAGGAATACGAGAAGGCAATTGAGAACCGTAAGCAAAAAATTAAAGAGTTTATTGAAATTAAGGAAATGGAGTATGCAGCATTTACGCATCATTCAGACCCGACTTATAAAAAGGACGTTAGGTATTTCAAAGCTAAAGAAGAAGCCGTTCCATCTTACTTGCAAAGGTATTTTTCACGGATAATCATGGTTGAACGACTTCGAGAGGCCATAGTATTACAAGGATTCATGCGTATAGATCCCCCGGAACCGGAAGCTGATAGCCTAAAAAACATGGTAAGATTAAGTACCAAAAAGTCGGATTCGTGGTTACCTGGAGTGGAGATTCATGGTGAAGGGATTTTTATCGAGTTTAACAAAGCTGCGGTTGCTAAATGGAAGTCTAGCCATGTAGTTAAAAAGATATCATCGTTGTACAAAGAAGAATTTGACCGCTATACTGCAGAACGAGGTTGGGAAAACGTAAAGGAGCGAAATGGTGAATATGTCTTGCTTCACACATTCGCTCACTTAATCATCAAGGAAATGTCATTGCAGTCAGGATATTCGTCAACGGCTATACGGGAGCGTATATATAGTAGTCCATCAATGTGTGGTGTTCTATTCTATACAGGAAGTTCCGACAAAGAGGGTTCGCTCGGGGGTCTTGTTGAGCTTGGCGAAGAATCAAAATTCAGGAGGGTGCTCAAAGCTGCGCTTGAAAACGCCTTGTTATGTACGACCGATCCAGATTGTACGAATGCTCAAATTAACCACGACAATCTTAACGGTTCGGCTTGTCATTCCTGTTGCATGATTTCCGAAACAGCTTGTGAAAACGGAAATCGACTCCTTGATAGAAGTTTAATTGTTCCGTTGGAGGGTAAAACCGAATATAGTTATTTCAATGATTTGGTGAGTGAGCTATGTGGAATCGATCTATAAACGCTGATATTCTTGCTGACGAACTGCTCGCGAAGTTATCAATATCGGGTTACTCTGAAGCAGTTCGTCTAGTTAAAAAGGAAATGCCAAGTCTGTCGGACGATGATGCAATTAAGGTCTGCCAACTCGCAAACTCACTAACAAACAGGCAAGCCACAGATAAAGTTGAGATCGTCACAACAACACCGGTTTCATTCCTTGCGACAACACGAAAGACACGCCCTGTCATTGAGGAATTAATTAATAGTGCAGAACGTACTATAACACTTACAGGATATTCAGTTTCAAACCATTTCGAAGAATCATTGAAGCTCGTAAATCGAAAGAGCAAGCAAGGTGTTGTTGTAGAGCTATATGTTAATGATTATAAAAAGACGCAGTCTGTCCTGTCCGATATTGAACATACAAGCCGTCGTTTTCTGAAAGTATATGAGTATGCGGGAAAACCAGATGACAAGATGGCGGCACTACATGCCAAGACCATTATTGTTGATAGCGAAAAAATGTTGATTTCTTCGGCTAACCTCTCGTATCATGGTTTAGAGGGAAACATTGAAATAGGTGCCCTCATTTCATCGAAGAAAAAAGCTGCACAAGTCCTAAAAGTGTTTTCTGACTTAAAACGTCAACAGATATTCAGACTTGTTTAGTTAGTGTTTCCATTATAATAACTGGAAAATGGATGATGTATGTTGTGGCATCCGATAGAGAGCGTGGAAGGCAAGCGGGAATAATGCATTGAGATCTACGACAAGTATGTAGATTACATTTGTAAACGACTGAAGTTTTTGCTTTATTTGCTTCATTTATACTTAGAGCACTCTGGATGGTCGGGAAGCAAACGGCTCTATATGGTTACATATTGAACAGTCGCTATCTAGGAACGAGTTTTTGTTAGCCGCATTGTCCCCATTATGCTTGGTTGCTTGGTAAGAACGAACGTGTAGGCTGATCATCTGGAGAGATTGAGGCGATCTGAACAGACTTGCCAGCCAAGATGCTTGGAAGTCAGGCGCTAGCACTGACTCGGCTGGACGATCCACCAGGGGGAGAAACACAATAAGTAACAATCAGAAACCTGTTTGTGTACAGCAACAAGAAATTCAAATTGGTAAAAATGCAATATATTGTGCGTAGCAATTATACTGGTCATGAAACTATAGTGGATAAATTACAGAGGCTTATACTACGTGAATTGGAAAACGAGAAGGATAATTTCAAATGATATTCGTTTTCAGGGAATCCGTGGGATTCCCCTTTTTATTTACATCGCATCATTAACTAAGAGGAAACTTGGAGTTTTGATGAACCCTTATGTCCCAATTTATAAATAGAAAGTTCTTCGGTTACCCGAATTGAGCCTCAAAATGAACAGGTTAGTAGAAGGCCTTTTTTCAGGCCATTAATGCTATCCGATGATGTTTGAGGGAGATGATATAGCTTGAAGGCAGATTTGCTGAGATACAGTATGCAGATTGCGATGCTCAGACAGCTACTGAACTTATCATTGATAAGCAAACAAGAATTCAATACTGTAAAGAATCTTATAATGCGAGAATATGGCATTTGTTCAGACCTTACTTCTGGATAGGCTTTTCGTCAAGTCGTAATGTGCTGTCAGAAAAAAATTAGGAGTCCAGATTCGCACCTTTGTCGAATTCGCCTGAATTTAATACGCTAGTAGCGTAGAGTTTAACTCAGGGGAGGAAACAGCAATGTCATTTTCAGTTGAGGTTATAAAAGCCAATCGAAAGCTATCAGATCGTACCGGCGGGCAACAAGAGTTTCTGAGAGTAGCCCCGTATGCGCGGGTAAGCACAGATACAGAGGAACAGCTAAACAGCTATAAGTCTCAGGTATCTTATTACAAAGAGCTAGTTGGCCAGCGAAACGATTGGATATTGGCTGATATTTACGCGGATGAAGCCATCACGGGTACTCAGGTGAAAAAGCGTGATGACTTTCAGAGACTGATTAAAGATTGCCTTAATGGGAAAATTGACATGGTTATCACCAAGTCCATTTCAAGATTTGCCCGAAACACGGTAGATACCCTTAAATATGTCCGCATGCTCAAGGAGAAAAATGTGGCTGTGTTTTTTGAGAAAGAGAACATTAACACTTTGACGATGGACGGTGAGCTATTATTAACCATCCTAAGTTCAGTAGCTCAGCAAGAGGTTGAGAATATCTCATCGATTGTAAAAATGGGCTTGAAGCTGAAAATGCAACGCGGCGAGCTTGTTGGTTTTCAAAGCTGTCTCGGTTATGACTATGATCCCGTAACCAAGCAGATTTCAGTGAATGAAGAAGAAGCTGAGGTTGTCCGATACATATTTGATCGTTACATTGCTGGTGTCGGAGCTTCAGTGATCGCCAAAGAGTTAACGAAGCTTCCTTATAAAACGAAGCGCGGGAACATGGAATGGGGCGATACAGCGGTGCTCGGTATCATTAAGAATGATCCAATATCCAAGCGCAGATTAGATAATCATGGAGAAGAGGATCAATATTACATCAAGAATCATCACGAGCCAATCGTAAGTGAAGAGATTTTTGAGACAGCCCAAGATATTTTGTACAGACGAGGAAAGCCGCGTGGAAAACTTGAAAAAGGCGGTAAGCGCGAAAAGTTCAGTCGGAAGTTTACGTTCAGTTGCAAGCTTGAATGCGGATTTTGTGGGAAAAACTACTCTCGGAGGAGCTGGAATAGCAGAACAACCTACGCAAAAGTCATTTGGCAATGTGTCTCTTTCTCGAAAAAAGGAAAGAAATATTGTCCGCATAGCAAAGGAATTGAGGAAACAATAATTGAGGGAGCTTTTGTTGAAACATACAATCGGGTCTGCGGCAATCATAAGGATGTGCTGGATGAGCTTCTGTTAAGGATGGAGTCTGTTCTTGGTGAGCAACAGCATCACAAGCATTTGAGCAAAGTGAAGCACGAAATCCAGGCTCTTGAACAAAAGCGTTCTAATCTGATAGATCTCCATCTGGACGAGAAAATTGATCGATCCACTTATGAACGTAAATATGATGAGCTGGAGTCTACGTTAACAGAATTAATTGAAGTGAGAGAACAACTGGAGGCATCGGCTCAAGAAGAAGTTGACGTTGAAAAAAGATTACAGCAATTTCGTAACGTGCTTCAAAGCAATACCGTCCTTTCTGAATTTGATCGCAATGTATTCGAAAGTGTCATTGAAAAAGTTATAATGGGAGAAGAACAGGGAGATGGGTAGTGTAGAGCCGTATCAATTAACCGTTGTATTCAAAACCGGCTTAAAGAGCAGTATTCAAGGCAAGAACGGACTGAAAAACCCAAAAAAGCTGGCAGCAGCAGAGAGGAGTGACGCATGTTCCCATATCCCAGACAACACATGTGGAGTGCGTTGTAAGGATATATCGGTGGGAATAAATTCACATAAAGCGGAAGGGGGGATTAGATTTTGGAGCAATTATTACAAGCCATTCGATATAATAGTGAAACATTTCCACGCAACGAATTGCAGCAAATCATAGAACGGAAGGAAGAGGCTATCCCGTACTTGCTTCAAATTATGATCGAGTTAAAAGAGGACCATGAGAAGGTGAGAGACTACTCAACTCGAATTGATTATATTTATGCGTATTACTTATTGGCACAGTTTCAGGTAAAAGAACTATTCCCTATAATGATCGACATTTTATCCATGCCTGCAGAAATATCTGACATGATATTTGACGATGCCATAACGGAAGATATAGGTAGAATACTGGCGTCTGTATATAATGGAGATGTCGATTTATTACTGAAGCTAATCGAGAATACAGAGGCAAACGAATATGCGCGTGGACAAGCTTTGATCTCTTTAGTTGCGCTTGTATTTAACGGTCAGCTTACAAGAGAATTCGTCATGGACTATTTTAAGCAACTTATGAACGATAAGCTTACAGAAACAAACTATTATGTAAATACGGAGATCGTATGCTGCTGTAATGATCTTTATCCTGACGAGGTTTATGAAGATATTAAGCGTTTGTATGAGGAACAGGTTATTGAATCCTTTATCATAAGCATAGAAAGCATCGATAAAACACTTAAGAGAACAAAAGAAGATGTCTTACAAAGCAATCAACAAGATTACAAATTTCAGTTTATAACGGACACAATTAAGGAACTGCAAGTATGGGCTTGTTTTCGCCAAGAACAGTTTGAAACGCCAGTAAACGCCAAGCCAAAGATAGAACGTGGTGCAGCCAACAGTGAGCCAAAAAGAAATTCAGCTGTCAAAGCTGAAAAAATCGGTCGTAATGATCCTTGCACATGCGGCAGCGGTCAAAAGTATAAGAAGTGTTGCGGGAGTTAGTGTGGCTTACAGCAAGGAGTGGGTGGCTTGATATGGGTGATATTTGTGGTCAGTTTAGAGCACTACAGGCAAATAGACAGGCAAGCCTATTAAGCCGGAAGGCTCTTATTCTGATCTTAAATGGGTAGTGCACGATGAGGAAGAAGACAATATTGACAATGCTTGATGCGCGTCAAAAATACATTAGCAATGTCTAATGTGGAAGATGCTTGAGTACAACAACCGTCAAAGATTTCATGTTACAATTGGATAAGTACGTCATTATTCTTCAAGGAGATTGCTCCAATGCGGGCATCAGGTATCCAGAGTTGTTGAAAAATGAGTATGTTACACATAATGGATACGACACCTCCTCATCACGCGACGGAGGTTTTTTTATGAGGAAATACGCTTGCTGGCATATTGGTGTCGACAATGTGGTGTATGATGATGGGAATTACCTGTCGAATAAAGAAATTTCCTGTTGGATTGTAGAATATGTTTATAGTACTGTTTTTTCTTGTTGTTTTTCTTTGATAACTGAGAGCTGCTGATGGATGCGATCAGATAGGCGAGTCCCCTAATTATGGAGATTTTTTTATAAACATAAGTTGGATACATCCAAGTAATTTTTTATATCTAAAGTGATGAAATATTTATATATATACATAAAAGGACATTAGCACTAGAAATATTTCTAAATATTTCGTGAGAATAGTCCTATTTATGTTGTAAAAAAAATATGTCGAATTTACTAAAAATAAAGAATATTTTGTCGAAATATAGTTGGAATCTGTAGATAAGTATAGTACATTAGTAACAATAATTAAGAGCCGAACACACAAGCGTTGCATAAACACTGATGTACTTTCTGTCTGAAAATGAAGACAACTTTTTTTTGATCCGAAATCCAAAAGGTCGATCGCCTATTAGAGGTAGCTCTATCCATTTGGATTAATTATGTAAATATGTTCATATGAGTAAATAACAGCTGCGCTTGTCGATCAGTCGACGCTCAGTCTTCGTTGTCTCCCTAAAGATATTCGACTCGGTTTCTGCTTCGTTTCAATCGCCCAGCGACTTCGATACATGTCGCAACTTTCGTCACAAGAGAGATCGAATCAGTTCGTGACCAGAAACAGCAGATTGCCTTGCGAGTCTTCGGTTTGAACCATCCGAAGCTTGTGTTTCATTTTCTTCTGCTGCGATCCTACACGTACGATGACGTCTTCGCTGACCCTGCTTTCTGCCTTGATTTCAAGAAATTCAAGTGGCTCCAAGCAAGCGTTGTTCTTGAGCCGAGTGACGAAAGAAATGCCGCTTTCGCAGTAGCGATCGAATGCTGCATAGTCGATGTAGCCACTTGCCGGGTTTTGCACACCCGATCTGTGAACGTTCTCGTACAAGATAAGACGGAAAGCTATGAAAATTCAGAGAACATTTATGCAACGCTAGTGAGCCGAACAACATGGAGGAATGGTTGAAAGATGCAACTATTAAAAAACATGCGAATTGGAATGAAAATTTTTCTTTTAATTATAATTGCTTTTCTTTCTTTAATTGTAATTGGGCTGTCGAATTTGAGTACAATGAATAGAATGAGTCAAAATTCTACGGCTTTGTATCAGGACGCATTGTTACCTGTGAAGTGGTTAAATCAACTTCGTTCCAATTGGAATGCACAAGACGCTAACTCATTAGAAACAATGATGACGACAGATAATTCAGAGATTCAAACTTTGGCACAGAGAAGTAGTAACATTACCAGTCAGAATGACAAGCTACTTTCTGATTATGGAAAATCAGATTTAAGCCCCTTCGAAGCAGATGGACTTAAAAAGTTGAATGACATTACGGGGAAAATTAGGGAAGAGCGTAAAAAAGTAAAGAATTTGGCTGCACAAAACAAAAAAGAGCAAGCAGTGGCGCTATACTCTAAATCCTTGTATCCACTCAACCAGGAAAGACATAAAATTGTACAAGATTTAGCGGACTATAAAGAAAAAGAAGCCACAGACTTAAATAACAAAAGTATTCAAGATTTCTCACGAACAAAAGAACTTTCCCTATTCATATTGATCATAAGCCTTCTTGTTTGTATTGCGACAGGCTATTTAATTACACGTTTAGTAACTAGACCGATTCGGCTTATGCAAACATTAATGGAGAAAGCCGAGTCGGGCGATTTAACGGTTCGAGGGAGCTACATATCGAAAGATGAGGTCGGTTCATTAACTCAATCTTTCAATGCTATGCTTGATGGTTTGCGAAACCTAATCCAAAAGATCAATGAGAATTCGTTAAATCTTTCAGCCATGGCGGAGGAATTGAGCGCATCAGCCGAACAATCGGGACAAGCCGCTACCCAAATTACCGCATCTATACAAGAAGTTTCAGCAGGTGCGGAAACACAACTGGAAAACGTCATGAAAACCGAACGGACGATTGAACAAATGTCTCTTGGAGTTCAGCAAATTTCAAACTATTCACAAGAGGTTTCTGATAAAGCCATTCTTGCATCAGAATCAGCAATAGAAGGAAAAAAGGCTATTGAACAATCAGTCCAGCAAATGAATAGTATTCAATCATCTGTGGGTAACGCATCTCGTTCCATCACTGAGCTTGGAGAACAAGCACAACATATCGGAAAAATTGTTGAAACCATACAGGGTATTGCCAATCAAACCAATCTACTGGCACTTAATGCTTCAATTGAGGCAGCAAGAGTCGGAGAACAAGGTAAAGGATTTACAGTAGTAGCAACTGAAGTACGCAAACTTGCTGAACAATCGTCAGAATCCGCGAAACAAATTGCTGCCTATATTGAATCCGTACAGTCTAAGATCAAAACTGCTGTTGATAATATGGAAGTTGGGACAAAAGAAGTTGCTGACGGAACTATTGTGATGAATGCCGTTAGTCAATCGTTTGATCAAATTTTCAGTACTGTCAATGAAGTAACAAGCCAGATTCAGGAAATATCCGCTTCTGCACAACAAATAGCTGTGGGAACAGAAGAAGTTGTGAAGTCGTTCAGTGTTGTGTCTGAAGTTGCATCCGTTTCCTCGCAAGAGACACAGACTGTATCGGGCGCAACCGAAGAGCAACTCGCAACTATGGAGGAGATTTCAGCTTCTGCTAGCTCTCTATCCCACATGGCAGAGGAATTACAATCTTATGTCAGCAATTTTAATATTTAATTTCCAAACGATCCATTGTTTTTAATATAACGATTTCGGTTGCGAATAGGAAGTTATCGGGTTTTATTTGAGGTCAATCACCAAGAGCAAATCGTTTATATTTTGGCTATCGACAATCGCGCTGATAAATATTGATTCAAGTTGGCCTCTCTTAAATGGGAGGTTTTTTCTTGCTAACATATACTCGCTGACAGATTAGTGCCGATCATATGTTATATAATAATGGAATATCCTGTCGAAAAAAGGGATTTCCAAATGATTAAATCATACTCTAACCTGATTCAATAATATAAAATATTTTTAGTTTTTCGGATTGCATTCTGGCTTCCCATAATGTGATGGACTGGATTGGGAATAATAGTTGCTTTATTTCTGAGGACCAAAATGATGTACTCGTAATTAAAATATCATTTTTCAAAGAAAAAGTGTGATTGAGAAAAAAGGAATATGATCGAGAAAAAAAGAGAAATGATCGATTAAAATATGAGAATTAGAAGTCAGGTTTTACAGTTCAGTGTTAATCTCTCTGGTGCGATGTATGCGCTCGCTTTGACTTCTCTTTTAATGCTAACGGTTAGTCTCCAAGATTTTTTTCCTCTTTTCTCTAAACTAGCTACTTCACGCAACCTCCGTCAAATTATTTCTAATATCAATTATTTCTTTGATTGAATGTAAAAAGAATACCCCTAGCCTATTACAGAACAAGTGTTCACTGACAACTAGCTGACTTTTGGATATGAGAAAATGGATTTACAGAAGGCCATGGGGGTTAATTTCATGAATATGAATAGTGCTATGATCTTAATTTTTAGTCTGTACCTAGTGGTGGGATTAATTTTGGCATACCGTTTTATTACGAAAGAAATACATGAGATATTTGATGAAGATCTTAGTGAAGAGGAAGATGTAAACTACATTCGATCCCGAAATGATTTCTATGATGCGCTGCATAATCTTGAGAAAATCGTGGGGAGTAAAGGGTTGATTACGATCTTTTATTTAGGTGGAATGTTATTCTGGCTACCCATGTGGTTGTACATTCACATGAAATAGTTACTTAATGAATTTTATAAGGGGTGAATGGCATGCATCCATATATCAAACAGATGATCAAAACCGCGGAACATAATAAAGGAAAGCATCAATTCAATAAGAAGGAACTTATTGAACAATTAAAAATTAAAGCTCAAAACGCAACTTCAAAATCACCAACAGATCAGATTACTCAAGACCATGACTTGCTAAATAGACAGCAAGAAGATATCCGAGGCTTAAAAAAGCATATCAAGAAATTGGAAAATAGAGTGAACGAGCAGGAACAGAAGCTTCAAGCCTCCAAAGCTAAATCCAATAAAGTGGAATTGGAAAATAAATCATTACGTTCTCTTTTATACGAAGCAAGGTTGGAACTAAATAACGAAAAGAATGCCAGCCTTGAAAAGCAGTCACAATTTGATCGGCTTACTCAAAAATGCAAAGCTCTGGAAGAGACGAACGCTGCTCAAGCTGTTCAAATAGAAAAACTAAAACATGATCTATCGAAGGCGAAATATTTAGCGAATACAAATAGTTCTTTGAAACTGAGGAATTCATTAGACCGGCTTAACAAGGTAAACCAAGAGTTATCAAGGGAATTACAAATCGAAAGGGAATTTCGAATGGATCGGGATCAGTTGTCTCTGCTCAAAAATACGATTCGAACACAGGCAGCCTACATACAACAATTGAAACGTTCAAATTCTGGAATGATCTCAGAAGCCAGTATTCAGGAACTATTTGATGCACTGCGGGCAAGGCTTGTCTTGGCAAAGCCGTCGCACAGGGAGATGCTTCTAGATTTATTTAATCGATTAAAGAGAATCAAAAGCAGGTTTCAGGAAGCGCCAAGTTCCATTCAGCCTAGAAACTCGAGTGAAATGTATGGTTACCTTATTAAATCAGGGGAAGATCTCCATTTTTATAACTTAGAAAACGGTGTGTATAAGGTTTGTGCGGGGGAGGGGACATATGAGCCAGACCTTCCTGTTAAGGTTAATATGATTCATGAACATGAGGTTAACATTATTAAGCAGTATAGTTACCATTATGTTCCGAGGACTTCGAGTGCTGCTGGGGTAAGACGGAAAATTCAGCGTACAGATAGCGCAGTTATACCCATTCATTCAACTGAAATGAAAGTTCTTGTCATTGGGTCTAGAAACCGTACTAAATATACAAAGATGCTAACGGATTGTGGATTTCATGTTGAATGGTATGACGGATATGAGGAAAGTCCGGAGGCGTTAAAAAGCAAAAGAAACGGTGCGCAGGTTGTCATTATCTGTACAGGTCACTCACCGCATTTTGTACTCGATTTATTTGAACCTGATGATCCTAGAGTAGAAAAAATTTATCGCGAAAATGGCAACTCCATCTACCATAGGATTCGTTACAACGGGATCAAACAAGGACTTATGTAGAGTTATTCGAATTAGGGGTGAGCAATATGGAAGTCTCATCCACAATTATTGCAGGATTTTAGAACATTAAGTCGAATGTACTAGAATTAGGAAAATAGAACTAATTCAAGGGAGCATTCTCGATGATAGATCAAGTCATTCGATTATTTAAATTGATTAATGCCATACAAGCAAACCCCGGGATAACAGCGAAAGAGCTTGCGGTAAAATGCCAAATAACCGAAAGAACCGTATACAGAGATCTTCGCAACCTGGATCACTTTGCTCCGGTCACGAATGAGGGTTATGGGAAAGGGTATACATTTATCGGTAATTTTTCAATGTATCCTCTCAATTTTACGGATCAGGAAGCTATGGTTTTCTCCATGCTGCCTTCTGTCCTTGACCGAAATAAGCTGCCTGACGGATTCGATACGGCTCATGATAAGGTCATGGCTACACATTTAAAAGAAAAATCCCGCAGTAAAGATATTGTTCAGAATATTACGGATGCAATCCAAATGGGTATGCCTGCCTATAAGGAAGAAAATCAGCAGAACTTTCTATTCGATATTTTGCAGGCGATTCTTAGCAACAAAACGATAGAGGCTGTGTACCATACACAAAGCAGAAATACCGAGACCAAGCGCCTGATAGACCCTTACTATTTGGTGCCAAGGGATCAGCGTTTTTATTTAATTGGATTCTGCCATCAAGCCCAGGATATACGGACGTTCAAGCTGAGTCGGTTTCGAGCCGTCGAAGTTTCCAATCAATCGTATGAAAAAGGCGATTTCAGTATTAAGCAGTACTTGAAAAATACGTGGTCCATTGAGCGTGGCGACGATCACATTCACTTTAAAGTGAAGTTCTCCTCGGCAGTCGCTCGTTATATAAAAGAAGAAGAGCTGTTTGTGAGACCGCGTATGAAGGATCTTCAGGATGGCGGCTTGATCTTTGAAGTAACACTGAATCATGACCGAGAATTTCTTAACTGGGTGTATCAATATGGACCCAACGCAGAGATTTTGGAACCCAAATCCTATAGAGAACACATGAAGCAGCAGTTGCAGGAATGGATGAAATTATATAGTTGATGAATTATTGCGAAGTGTAGGTCTCTATTCCCGATCAAGAGGTGAAAGCATGATATCTACAATGATTCAAAATCTTCATGAGAACTTTAGAAATTCCTCGCTAACTAAAAAGGTACTTCTCGCTCCTAGGTTTGCCGACGGACAGCAGTGGCTTCACCAGGTGTGTAAGGCTTATGGGCAGGTATTAAATGTTGAAGTGCAGACGATAAAAAGTTTGGCTTTAAATCAGACTAGGAAGCGTTTGTAGCAAAATGTAACCGAAGGAAGTGAATGTGTGAAAAATTGGAAAATCATAAACTTTTTGTGTATATTATTGGGCATAGCTGAATTATCCCTTGTCTTTTTATCTACTCCGATATGGGAGAAAGTAGGGTATGCTGTCGGGGCTAACCGCAATTCGAAGGCTTCATATGAATGGTATTTCAAAGGCGACACGGAGAAAATAAAAGTGTATAACGTGAAGCATAACGACGCGGAACTTAGTACGATTACAGCTATCTCATAATTCCATCATGCAAAAGCCAATGATTTGACGCATAATAAGTAAGGGTAAAAGGAATAAGAACTGGAAAGAGCCTTAAGGATCTTGCAATTTTGGAGATCTTTTAAGGCTCTTTTTGTTTCTGAAATGCAATTTATATTGGAAATATACTCGTGAGTATAAGGCAGGCGGCTTCAATTGTGAATGGATGTTTCTCAATGATACAATTGTGAGAATTACTTATGTTGAAACATTCATTTGAAATACACACAAAGTACACAGCCATTCTTTAATTTGAATTATGGGAAGCGATAAAACATAGAGATGCTGGCGGAAGCGGAGTGCAGCCCAATGAAACGAACGATATTGCTGGTTGAAGACGATATGCTTATGCGTGAGGTGATCACGGACTATTTTAAGAAGGAGCAATGGGAAGTGCTTGAAGCGGAGAACGGAAGAATTGCGCTTGACGTATTCGAACAGAACTCCGTTGATTTGGTTGTCCTCGACATTATGATGCCGGAAATCGATGGATGGTCGGTATGCAGGCGCATCAGGGAAAAGTCGGACATCCCGATTATGATCATGACCGCCCGAGCAGAGGATGACGACCACCTGTTGGGGTTTGAGCTTGGCGCCGATGAGTACGTAACGAAGCCTCTGAGTCCAAGAGTACTGGTAGCCCGCGCTAAATCCCGGTGAAGCTGTCTCATCTCCAACAGCCTCTGACGATCCGGACACCGACAAAAAAATCTTAATTGTCATTGACCAGACGGAGAAGCCGATTGAGGGCAACAGCTTCGATTTTACGGTGAAGCAGCTTCCGGAAGGGTTTATGCTGGCCGAAATGCAGTGGGTGTCCAAGGAGAACTTGATCGTCAATTCGGTTCAAGAAGCGATTGAACATGGAGCTAGCGGTGGAGACGGCTTCTATATTAGCGGCGACGGACAATTCTCGGGCTTCTTCTACACGGACGCGATGAAGGGTGAGAAAGGGCAGGTTGTGTTCTTGTTCAAGGATGAGCAAGGCAAGGAGTTAACGTGGAAAAAAGAAATGACGTTGAAGTAACGTCGAAATACATGTAAAGGACCGGCCGTTTAGGCTGGTCCTTTTCCTCATGTCACGTTATCTTACTTACAGATAATAAAAGTTGTTGACACGGCTATAGGTGTCAAATATATTACATGTAGAAATAGTTGGAATTCATAATCGATTATCGCTATTTGCAATTTTTAAACCAGCAACCAGGAGGAGCCTACAATGAAAAAAGCACTAATCGGTATGATGATTTTGGTCTTGGCAGTGCTAAATGCTTGCAGCTCTTCATCCAAGAACGCAGAATCGGTCGGCGGGATTCCGCCAGCGGATATTGTGATTGGCGGTAAACCGTTCACCGAGCAATTGATTCTGGTAGAAATTATGGCGCAGCTACTGGATGCAAAGACGGATCATCATATTTCCACGAAAGCAGGACTGGGTTTTTCAAATGAACTCATGCAAGCTTTGAAAGACGACGACATTCAGGTTTATGCCGAATATACCGGGACAGGGTACATTAACATCCTGCAAAATGAGCTCCAGTCTGATGACACCTCGGTTACGGTCTATGAGAAAACAAAAAAAGGGTACGAGGAGAAGTATGGACTTACATGGCTGAATCCTATTCAATTCTCCAATACGTTCACCCTGATCATCAAGAAAGAAACAGCGGAAAAATGGAAGGTGAAAACGTTCAGTGATCTGGCTCAGCAGGCGCCGAATATGGTGCTAGGCACCGATGCTCAATTCTTTGAGCGCATAGATGGATTTAAGGGATTGGCGGAAACGTATGGTTTTGAATTCAAGGGCCGCAAGGAAATGGATATCGGAATCGCTTATGAGGCGCTTCAAGACGGCCAAATCGACGTGCTTGTCGGCTACTCAACGGATGGCCGGATTCCCGTGATGGATCTCGTTACTCTAGAAGACGACAAAGGATATTTCCCTCCTTATTTTCCGGCTCCGATTGTTAAACAGGACTTCCTCGCAAAGTATCCGGAGGTAGGCGAGACACTGAACCTCCTTGCAGACAAGCTGGATGAGGTTACGATGGCCGGACTGAACGCCAAAGTAGAGAATGACAAAATGAAGCCAAAGGAAGTCGCCAAGCAGTTCCTTGAAATCATTGGTCTTCTTAAATAAATCATACCGCTGGCCTCATTGTGGCGAAGGATCCGGAAACCGGCAAGCGCAACATGTCGATGAACCGTTTGCTGGTGCTCGGTCCGGACAAGCTGATGATTGGCATGTCGCCGAGCCACCATGTATACCAGTTGTAGGTGAAAGCTATCACGTATCGCAAGGATGCGATCAATCAAGTCATACTTCCTGGCAAATACCATGAGCACTTCGCGGTGGAAGATGATGATATTCCGATCGACAATCCGATTGAAGTGGAATGGGCAATCGCGGCGAGATGCAGGGCGGAGCAGGATATTATAATCATCCCGGGCGTCCGCATGGACCGGGCCGATGCGCTTGTCCATAACGGTACGCGAAGACAGGCATTTTCGCTTTGCGGCAGCCGACCGCGCTGCCATTGGCGGAAATACCGAGCCAGATGATGGAGCAGGTCAAGAGCCAATGGGAAAAATACAAGGTTCGGGGATAGCCTCTTTTTTACGACGTGAGTATAGAAAACATATCGCCTACGGAAAAGCCGACTCAGCGAGTCGGCTTTTTTGGTTGTTCATACAGACGCGCTACAATGATAAAATTCAAAAATTTCATTAAGGCGGTAAGTTTCTATGTTATGATTAGGATATTAAATCGATCGGGTTTGGTTGGTTAAATAGAGAGAGTCAAAAATTTTATTGCAAACAATCCATTCCTGAAAAAGCTGGGTTTGGAGATATCCAATAAAAAAGAAAATAGGGACGGAACTATTTTTACCCATATAAGTTAGTGTAGACATAATTAAAATAGATATGTTACATTTACTAAAAAAAGGATACAAGATTCGCTTATCTATCATTTGAAGGTTGGTGGCTAAAAGTAACTTGGATGATACAGCTGCGATTTAATCATACCTTGTATCCTCCACTACACTTTTTTCCATAGATTGGTTGCTTTCTGTCGTAAAGTTAAAGCGGTTACATTTTTTATGTTTCTACTACGTAGGAAAGGAGAAATGGATAAAACAGTAGATTGAGGCAGTATAAAAATGAAGGAGGAGATCGAATGTACACATTAAAATCAAACAAAAGTATGATGAAATTAATGGGCCCGATTCTTTTAAGCCTATCCATGCTAGTGACTTTATTGGGTGCTCCTGCTAATTTTCAATCAACAGCTCATGCTGCAGGAGAACAAAAACCGTTCCCTCAGCAAGTTAACTATTCAGGTATCATCAAGCCGAATCATGTTAGCCAATCTTCTATGAATTCTTCCGTTTCTTCGTACTATGATTACTGGAAAACTAAATATGTAAAGAACAACCTGTCATCCCTTCCGGGCGGATACTATGTAAAAGGGGACATTACTGGAAGCGCGGAGGGCTATGAACCGCTCGGTACATCTGAGGGCCAGGGCTTCGGCATGGTGATCACCGTTCTGATGGCCGGACATGACTCTAGCGCAAAGACGATTTACGACGGCATGTTCAAAACGGCTAGAGCATTCAAGAGCTCAGGCAATTCCAACTTGATGGGCTGGGTAGTGGCTGACAGCTCGGGTGCACAAGGGCATTTCGGCTCCGCAACTGACGGAGATTTGGACATTGCCTATTCCTTGGTTCTTGCTCACAATCAATGGGGCTCAAGCGGAACAATCAACTATTTGTCTGAAGCGATCAAAATGATTAATGCGATTAAATCCAGCAACGTTACGACGAACAATCGCCTAAATCTTGGAGATTGGGATGAAAAGAGCGCATTGAATTCAAGACCGTCCGATTGGATGTTAAGTCATCTGCGCGCGTTCCATGAAGTAACTGGAGATCAAACCTGGATCAATGTGATTAATGGCTTATATACGGCCTATTCGCAGGTCAGCAACAATTACGCTTCGTCAACTGGACTGATTTCCGACTTTATCGTCGACAATCCGGCTAAGCCTGCACCGCAAAATTATTTGGATGAATTCCCAGAGACAAATGAGTTCTATTATAATGCTTCGCGTGTCCCGCTCCGGATTGTTATGGACTACGCTCTTTATGGAGACACAAGAGCAAAAACAATCGCTGACAAAATAGCGGTATGGATTAAAGGCAAAACTGGTGGCTCGCCTTCTCAGGTTAAAGCAGGCTACACATTAAGCGGAACTGCTCTCAATTCTTACGGTGAAGCGGTATTTACGTCACCGATGATCTCCGCAGCAACGACAAGCACTAGCCATCAGGCTTGGGTGAATGCAGGCTGGGATTATATGAAGAGCGCTAAGTCTTCTTACTTTAGCGATTCCTTCAATATGCTTAACCTGCTCTACGTTTCAGGCAACTGGTGGAAGCCGGGAAGCAGCGGCGGACCATCGGATACGCAAGCTCCGACCGCTCCAGGCAGCTTGAATGCAACAACAGCATCCAGCAGCCAAATCAATTTGAGCTGGTCTGCTTCGAGCGACAACGTTGGCGTAACGGGGTACCGTGTTTTCCGCGGCGGCGTTCAAGTTGGCACACCAACTGGCACAACCTTTAACGATACGGGTCTAGCGGCATCCACGGCTTATAGCTACACGGTAAAAGCAGTTGATGCCGCAGGCAATCTATCGGCAAACAGCAGCACAGCAACCGCTACAACAAGTGCAGCTTCAACAGGCTCAAACCTTGCTCTTGGCAAAACGACTGTAGCTAGCTCGGTAGAAGGAGCAGGCTTCGAGGCTTCCAAAGCGACGGACGGCAATTCAACAACAAGATGGGCAAGTATTGAAGGAAGCGACAACCAATGGATTTATGTAGACCTTGGCACAGCTCAAAGCGTTGACCGAGTTAAATTAAACTGGGAGTCTGCTTACGGAAAAGGCTACAAAATTCAAGTATCCAATGATGCAACCACATGGACCGATGTATTTACAACAACAACCGGCAATGGAGCGATTGACGATATTACGTTTACTGCTGCAAACGGTAGATATGTGCGTGTACTAGGTACAGCAAGAGGCACTGCATATGGATATTCACTCTTTGATTTCGAAGTATATGGCAGTGGTGGCGGATCGGCAGATACACAAGCTCCAACCGCACCTGGCAGCCTAACTGCAACAGCAGCATCCAGCAGCCAAATCAACTTAAGCTGGGCAGCTTCGAGCGATAACGTTGGCGTAACGGGATACCGTGTTTTCCGCGGCGGCGTTCAAGTTGGCACACCAACTGGCACAACTTTTAACGATACGGGTCTAACGGCATCCACGGCTTATAGCTACACGGTAAAAGCAATTGATGCTGCGGGCAACCTATCGGCAAACAGCAGCACAGCAACCGCTACAACAAGTGCAGCTTCATCAGGCTCCAATCTTGCTCTAGGCAAGACGACAGCAGCCAGCTCGGTAGAAGGAGCAGGCTTCGAAGCTTCCAAAGCGACGGACGGCAATTCTGCAACAAGATGGGCAAGCATTGAAGGAAGCGACAACCAATGGATTTATGTAGACCTTGGCACATCTCAAAGCGTAAACCGAGTGAAATTAAACTGGGAGGCTGCTTACGGAAAGGGCTACAAAATCCAAGTATCCAATGATGCATCCACATGGACTGATGCATTTACAACAACAACCGGCAATGGAGCGATTGACGATATTACGTTTACTGCTGCAAACGGTAGATATGTGCGTGTACTAGGTACAGCAAGAGGCACTGCATATGGATATTCGCTCTTTGATTTCGAGGTATATGGCTCTTAAAAGCTAACAAGGGGCTGCCCCAGAAGTAGTATGCCCACTGGGAAGATAGCTCGCTTTGAATTGAAATGTTGAAAGTGCGTGAAAAAATAGCGGTACAGGGAGCTATTCCTGTTCCGCTATTTTTCTATTCAGGTCAATGGTTGCTTGCTTCATGAGATTATAGGCTAGCGAAATTCCGTGCGAACACTTTTTGGACAGCCCATTTTATTTGTTGCTTCCATTATAAACAAAATGTAGTCATGCTAAAATAGAGGAAGAGAAGGGAACCAAGGGGAAGTCCTTGATCCTGCACTCTTTCATCTGTTTTAGTGTGATTTGGAAATAGCCCAATGGAAACGATGGTGTTTATGAAAATTGAGTTTGAAAATCAAACAATCGAATTTAATGTTGAATACGGAAATAGAGGGAAACTGTCCATTCAAATAGACTCTTTAGGCTTTATAACCGTTAAAGCTCCCAATGCAACAAGTGAAGAGAGTATTATTAGAGCTGTGGAGCATCATGGAAAGAAGATTTTAGAGAAATTAAATGTCCTTGCGGAGGCTCGAAATAAGCCGAAGACTAGAGAATATCAGGATCAAGGAAAGTTTCTCCATCTTGGAAAAGAGTATTATCTACATGAGTTAATCGACACCGGAGAGTTGGACGAAGACGAACTAAAGAAGAATCTTAAGAAATTTTATTTCACAAGCTGTAAGAAGATTATTGGTGAACGAATTAAGATCTATCAAAATCAGTTGAAAGTAAAGCCAAAATCCATTGAGGTAGAAGAGTCGTGGACGAAGTGGGGAAGCTGCAGCTCGAGCAAAAAGCTAACCTTTAATTATCGACTGGCAATGGCTCCAATTGAAGTGATCGATTATGTCATCATTCATGAGCTATGCCATCTGCTTCATATGAATCATGATCGATCATTTTGGAGACGCGTCGGCAGCATTATGCCGGATTATAAAGAAAAGGAAGAGTATTTAGCCAGGCATGGGCAAGCTATGACTCTTTAATCTGGAACTTATTTAATAGGGAATAAAACCATAAAGGACGAATCAGGATAAACCCTGCTTCGTCTTTTTAACATTCAATCATAGAAATGCCACTTTTCAGGAGTCAAACAATGCGAGATGAATGTTTGTTTTTGCCCGTTTCAGGACTGTTCTTTTTGTTTAACTACGATTTTTACACAATTTTATTGCCGATGTTAATATTCCCCTTACAAAAGTGACGCAATATAATACTGTCACTGCCCATGTGGAAGCCAGCTAATAATTCAACATTAGAATGTGAGGACTGAGATTGAAACGATTATCGACAATGATCATGATGGCTAGTTTATCGATATTTTTACTATTCATGTGTTATCCGTCGCATACGCTCGCTCACCCATTGAGCGTAAGCTACAGCACAATAACTCATAACGGTAGCGGTATCGAATTGGCGTATTCTATCGACTCGTTGTCTGTCACTGAATCAACTGATGTGGGTTTATTAGATAGACAAAAGCTACGCGAATCGCAAGATGAAATTAATGAGTGGATTCGTCAAAAAATTGTGCTTAAAGTCGATGGCGTCGAGCAACAAGGACAGATGACGAGCATGGAGCTTGAAGATAGGCGATCTGAAGGGCTAACGATGGTTAGAGCCATTTATCAATTTTCAGACGTGAAAAGTGGACAAGAAATTAGCTTAGACGATTCCATGTACACAGAAAACAGTCCGAATTATACGAATCTGCTCGTTTTTAAAGAAGGCAACCAAGTTAGTGAAACGGTATTGAAGGGAAGTTCACGACACTGGGAGGTGATGTTGGGAGATCCAGCGGCAGGATCAGGTGGGTCTGGCTCGCACAGCGGTTGGTTTGATTTTCTCTTACTTGGAGCAGAGCATATTCTTACGGGCTACGACCATCTATTGTTTTTGCTGGCGCTGCTTCTGAGAAAACAAAGCTTTAAACAATATGCTGCCATTATAACTGCCTTTACTGTTGCGCACAGTATTACCTTATCCTTGGCGGTAATGGGTATCGTATCGGTTCCGTCTCGCTGGGTTGAAGCTATTATTGCACTTAGTATCTGTTTTGTTGCTGTTGAAAATCTATTTCGCGAAAAAATTTCGCATAGAGCTCTAATTACATTCCTATTCGGCTTATTTCATGGCTTAGGTTTCGCTGGAATATTAGGCGAAATGGAGATTCCAAAATCCCATTTGGCGGTTTCGCTAATAAGCTTCAATGTGGGCATTGAGCTTGTGCAGATTACTTTAGTGTTGTTGCTGCTGCCCCTGTTAAATCTGTGGCAACGCAGCTCCTACCAGAAGTCAGGATTAATAGCAGTGTCGACTGTCATTGCATTAATTGGCGCTTTTTGGTCGATAGAGCGTTTGTTTTTCTAAAAAGATTGATGTATACGCTGGAAACAAACATCAGAAGAAAGATAGAGGTGGAGATAAGGCTTATGTTGTTATTAGAAAAGAGATTATCGAAGGTGTTGCTATCCCTCGTCATTTTGCTGCAAATCGCATTGCTTCCTATTTCGGGCATGAAGGAGAACCAAGTAGCTTCAGCTGCCGATCGCTCTTTTAAAATTGCGGTTCTTCCCGACACGCAAATGTATTCCAGATACAAACCGGAAATTTATAATTCCCAAACGGAATGGATAAAAAAGTATCAATATAGCGAGAATATCGCATTCACTACGCACTTAGGCGACATCGTTGATCGAAGCACGGTAGAGAGTGAATGGAAAAGTGCCGATGAAGCGATGAAGATTTTGGACGATGCGGGAGCTCCTTATGGTTATACAGCGGGAAATCACGATATTGACGAACGGTTTGACGACGATAGTCGAGATGATAATGACCAATATAATAAGTTCTTTAATCAATACTTCAAGCCAGCAACACGTATGAGCAATAAGCCTGGCTATCAAGGATCGTCGCCGAAGGGCTATAGCTCCTACTATACGTTTAAAGGCGCTGGAAAAACATTTTTGGTTCTGTTTATTGACTGGAGAGCGGGAACTGAAACGATAAAATGGGCTAACCAGGTCATGAAAGACAACACCGACAAACCAACAATTTTGGCAACTCACCAGCTTTTGAATATCGATAGCACTGGGAAAACGGCGGTTATGACAGAGAATGGCCAATATTTGTGGGATCAATTGATTAAAAGCAACGACCAAATTTTTCTCACCCTCAACGGTCACCATCACGGTACAGCTCAAATGGTCAAAAAGAACGACAAAGGCCATGACGTATTAATGTCCGTTATTGATTATCAAGGCTATTACATGGGCGGCAACGGCATTATGCGAACGATGGAGTTCAATCTGGATGCAGGAACGATTTCTGCTAAAACATTCTCGCCTTGGGTCATGAATATGCCTGTGGATACGCGCGATGAAACCTATGATCTTGAAGAAATGACCGATTCGAATAACCAATTTACTATGAACATGAACTTTAAAGAGCGCTTCAAAGGGATCTGGGATTCGCAAAACAGAGCACCGCAAGCGTCTGATGTAAATTACAACACTGCTGAAGGAAAAACGCTGAGCGCCAAGCTAAAAGCATCAGATCCAGACGTGGACAAGCTAACCTACTCCATTGTCACTGCGCCAACGAAAGGCACGGTCAAGCTTGTGGACACTGCGACTGGAGCGTTCCTGTACACGGCTCCTGCAGGCGCAGCAGGCAAGGATACATTCACATTTAAGGCAAACGACGGATTCATAGATTCTGAGATCAAAACGGTTACGATTGACGTTCGCGGTGCCTCGGATGGAAACGGAGAGGTCGCGCATTGGAAATTCGAAAAGCCGGCTGACGGTTCCTTCAACGTAAAGGATTTATCCGGCAACGGCAATGATCTGCAGCGAGTTGACCTTATCCAAGCGGATGTACCAGACATTGATATGAAATGGACGGATGATAAATCTCCGTATTCCAAAAGCAAGGGCAGCTTAGAAATTTCAACCTATGGTAAATTTCCGCAAGAGCTGTCTTATTTAAGGACGTCTGACGATGCGCCTTTAAATGCCATGACTTTCCAAAATGGCTATACAATAGAAGCGTATTTCCGTATTAACAGCAACTTTGACGGGAGTAAAAATGGTTGGATGGGCATACTTGGACGCGGAGGCACGGGTAAGGATGGAGGGAAAAAAGACCCAGAAGGAGACAATGAAGAACCTCTCGCTACCTTATCTATTTCTAACCTAAAGCAGCTGCAGTGGGCAGCTTACCCGCACACTAAAGATGAACTGAGGACCAACTGGTCGGGCGAGATGTTCTTCGACTGGATTCACGTTGCTGTCGTAAATGATACGAAGAAGACATTAATGTATGTGAATGGCTCCCCGGTACTGACGAATGACGAAGGTCCAGACTCGGTTGGACTAGCGACAGCTCAGAAAAACGGCAAATTCGTACCGTGGATCGTCGGAGCGTACCATTACAACAATAATTTTGAAAAAGCATTTAACGGGGCAATCAATGAGATTCGGATTACGAATCGTCCCCTCGACCTTACTGAGTTTTTGATTAATGACAATGAAATACCTGTCAGCAATGATCTATCGGTGAAGACAGATCAGAACAAGGCATATAGCGGCAAGCTATCGGCTGCCGATCAAGATCAAAACCCGTTAACGTATCAGATCGTTGCTCAGCCAACAAACGGTTCTCTATCCGTTGATACGCAATCTGGAGATTTTGTCTATACCCCAAGCCGCGATTACAACGGTGCTGATCAATTTACTTACCGGGCTTATGACGGCAAAGCGTATTCAAACGAAGCTCATGTCAGCGTAACGGTCAACAAAAATAATAAACCGACTGCGTTTGAAGGCAACTTTATCGTTGCTCAAGGAAAAGAATTGATTGGAACGCTGAAAGCGGAAGATGAAGACGGCGACAAGCTTACGTTTAAGCTGATTAAGCAGCCGGGTAAAGGATCGATCGTGATGACCGATGCATCTACAGGCGCCTTT
The DNA here is from genome assembly GCF_057221575.1 of Paenibacillus sp. Y660. Taxonomy (NCBI): domain Bacteria; kingdom Bacillati; phylum Bacillota; class Bacilli; order Caryophanales; family Paenibacillaceae; genus Paenibacillus; species Paenibacillus sp. Y660. Next base: position 36,708 of record NZ_JBXBBJ010000028.1, read on the forward strand.
ACATATACACCTGCTAATGGAGCATCTGAGATTGATTACTTCATGTACAATGTCTCGGACGGTATGAACGAGTCGACCGATGCGGTAGTTACGATAGAGATTACGAATACGTCTGGTACGGGTGATTGGACTGCGTCTAATCTGAAATATACAATCCGTGAGGGTGGAACTTTTAATGGAACCTTCTCTGATGCTGTCAGTCAACTTAATCGGGATAAAGTACATGAAGTCAGTTTGGTAAATTTTCCGGAAAAAGGACAAGTAACGGTATCCGAAGCGACTTATGGGTCTTTTGTATACAAGGCAGATTCCGGGAAGTCGGGTACAGATGTATTCACTTTCAAAATCAGCGATGGCAATAGACTTACGAATACAGCCTATGTAATCATTCATATTGAGGAGAACAACAAGCCAGATGCGACGAATGTTCAGCTTAAAATGGAGAAGGACAAGAAATTGACAGGCCAGATGAAAGCGAGCGATAAGGATAATGATGCGCTCAACTTCACGATCGTCACCCAGCCGACATCCGGAAAATTGACAGTAACAGATGCCGTTTATGGATACTTCAACTACGAGCCAAACGCAGGCTTTACCGGGGAGGACAAATTTACCTATAAGGTAAATGATGGCATTTCCGACTCGAATACGGCTGAGGTAAAAATTAATGTTAAATCTCCATCCAGTGGCACTGGAGACGATGGAGGTACGGTGTTGAACCCACCGACGACACCAAAACCTGATATCAAGCCAGAAAAACCAATTGTGCCGCCGGTAACACCAGAGAAGCCAGCAACTGAGCCTCCAGCAGCACCTGTAAAGTTTGAGGATCTATCCGAGCACTGGTCCAAAGGAGCAGTTGAGAAGCTGAGCGCGCTAAACGTAATTAGCGGTTATCCTGATCAGACGTTTAAGCCGGAAAAAGAGATGACACGTGCAGAGTTTGTTGTCCTACTCGTGAAAGCTCTTCAATTGAAGGGTACGGGTGGTCCTTCCTTTAGCGATCTGAACGGCCACTGGGCCGAGGAAGCAGTCCAAACCGCTGCTACGCTAGGAATCATTCAAGGGGTAAGCGACTCGAACTTTGCTCCAAAGCAAAAGATTACTAGGGAACAGATGGCGGTTATTCTCGTTCGGGCTTTAAAGCTGAAGACCGAAAAAGAAGAGAAAACGAAGTTCGTCGATCAATCGAATGTTTCTAATTGGGCCGTCAGCTCCTTGAATACGCTTGTTAGCCAAGGCATTATCAAAGGCTATGAGGATGGATCCTTCCGTCCGGAGAAAGCGATGAACCGAGGCGAAGCGGCATCCGTAATCGTCAAATTAATGGAAATGCAAGCGAAGCAATAACGTAATTTATAAGCAAAATAAATAAACAAGTCAGGGAGGAACAGCATTCCTCCCTGACTTGTTTTTGTTTAAATAACGAGATCACGGCAAATCATATAGAGGCAAAGAGCTTGCCTGCTATTTAGGCTTTCAGGTATTCCATAAATATTTTTTTTAGTATAGCAAGCTGATGATCGTTTTCCAAATCAGATTCGAGCAGGAGAATGTTTTTTTGCAGCGATAATTTTTTTGAAAAAAGTCCAAATGTGTTGATGAGAGTCGTTAATGTCTCCTTAACCGGAAGGTCGGAACGAATCGATCCATCCTCCATGCCATTTTGAATGATTTTCGAATACTCGCTCGATATCATGCGATTCATTGCGTTGATATTGTGTATATCCTCTAAAGGCTCGGACGAGTGGGAGGCATAGCTTTCAAAATCGACCATAAATTTAATGCTCGAATGATTTTGATCCTCGATAAAGAAATCAAACAAAATTTCGAGCTGTTCGAGGCATGACAAGGGCAGCTCAGCGACATATTGAAAACGATGGAGCATCGGCTCAAGCAGCTTGGTAGCGACCGCAACGATCAGCTTTTCTTTTTTTGGAAAATACCGAAACAGCGTTGCGATGCCAATATTCGCATCCGTCGCAATATCCTGCATCGTCGTTTTTTCGATTCCCTTTTGATTAAATACGCGCTCTGCGGCTTCGAGAACGGTGAATTGGCGCTGCTGCTTGCCTTCAAAACGTTCTTTCTCGTATCTTTCTTTTGGATCCATAAGAGGTTAAATCCTTTCAGCTTAGCTATTTCGATTACATGTAGTATATCGACTGGTTATCCTTTAAGCAAGGAAGGATTGAGCTTTCTTGAAGAGTGTGATATGATTTATATCATAGTGATAGTGATACTATCACTTGATAATTAATTCGTCGTCATCATTTAAAATATTGAACACCAAAGGGGACTTACACATGACTCGTCTTACTGGGAAAGTCGCAATTATTACTGGAGCAGGTAGTGGCATGGGGCGCGAAGAAGCTCTTTTGTTTGCAAAAGAGGGAGCAACGGTTGTCGCAACAGATATTAACGAAGCCGCTGTGCAAGCCGTTGTGAAGGAAATTGAAGCTGGCGGCGGACAAGCTGCAGCCTATGCGCACAATGTCAGTTCGGAAGAAGCATGGATCAGTGTCGTCGAGAATACGATTAAAACTTACGGCAAAGTGGACATCTTAGTAAACAATGCGGGAATCTCTCTTGCTGTTGGACTTCTTGATACGACAGTTGATCAATGGAATAAAGTCATGAGCATTAACTTAACCAGCACTTTCCTTGGCATGAAATATGTCATTCCACATATGCAAGCTAACAATGGCGGCTCAATCGTCAATATTTCGTCGATTGCAGGTCTAACAGGCAGCAGCGGTGCGGGGGCGTATACGGCTTCCAAAGGCGCTGTACGTATGTTGACGAAAGCGGCGGCTGTCGATTTTGGCAAGGATCATATTCGCGTCAATTCGGTTCACCCAGGCTTTATTGAAACGCCAATGAGTGCGGATTTCGTGAATAACAAACAGATGCTGCAATGGTTCTTGTCTCAGACGGCACTGCCTAGAGTGGGTCGTGCATCCGAGGTGGCTGAAGCCGTCCTGTTCTTGGCTTCTGATGAGTCTGCTTATATTACAGGCGTTGAGCTGCCAGTAGATGGCGGAGTAACTGCCAAATAACAAGGGTTTATGAAGAAGGGCTATCCCACATGCGGATAGCCCTTTTGCTATTGTAAGCATTGCTATCTCCTGATCGATGCATATAAATTGTTATTGACAATGTAAGCACTTACAATTTATATTGATCTTAGTTAGTTTTGGCGCCGAACAAACATGCTTTCCGTTATTTTTCAACAACGATGTCAATTGTGCTGCCTTTATTGAAAGCGCTTTAATTTTAGGGGCTAGCACAGGCAATGTGTATTTCAAATATTGTAAGCCTTCTCATTCCTGAAAAGTCATCATTGGCGGGGAAATTTCCGAGTCATTAGGTCCGTTTTTAAATGGTATTAAGAAAAGAGTAAGTCATTCTACGCCGATTGAGACAACAATAGAGCTGGCTTTGCTTGGCAAGAAAGACTGTGCAATTGGTGCGATTGCTTATGCTTTTCTACAAATACAAGGAAAAGTATAGAGGAGGAAGTCAAATGAACAAGAAGCTTGCAATTGTAATGTCAACTGTTCTATTGAGTACGGGTGCTTTGAGCGCATGTTCGAGCAAAGAGGGAAATTCAGGGGATCAGGTAACTTTGAAGGCGATTTTTATGAAGCAAGCCGGATACAGCGAAGAGGCGACTCAGACGGCTACTGAGGAATTCATGAAATTGAATCCGAACATTAAAGTGGAGCCGACTTTTGTTTCGTATGAGTCTTTGGAACAAAAAATTATTACCGGCGGCAGCAGCTATGATGTTGTTTTGATCGATGCTCCATGGACAGCGAAGTTCGCAAAAGCGGGAATTATCAAAAACGTCTCGGATAAGCTGCCCGCAGATGACCGTACCGATATTTTTCAAGGGGCGCTAGACTCGGTTACCTATGACAACGAGTTGTATGGCATGCCTTGGCTGAACGATACGCGCTACTTATTTTACAACAAAGAAATGCTTCAACAAGCAGGCTTCGATGCTCCGCCAGCGACCTGGGACGAACTATTAGCTCAAGCAAAAGTGCTGAAAGAAAAAAATATTGTGGAATTCCCGCTCGTTGCAACATGGAAGCAAGCTGAAGCTCTAGTATGCGATGTGACTTCCATTACGGAAGCATTTGGAGGACATTTGATAACGGACGGCAAGGCTACCGTAAATGATCCGGCTAACGTAGAAGCGATTAATTTCATGGCGCAATCGATTAAAGACGGATTGACTAATCCGAGCTCGATTGAGTATTTGGAAGACGACGTTACAGGCGTATTCACAAGCGGCAAAGCGGCTTTTGCCTTGAACTGGACTTACATGTTTAACCTGGCGAACGGTGATGCGAGCAAATCGCAGGTTGTTGGCAAGGTTGGCATTGCTCTTAGCCCAGGAACATCCAAAAAAGCAAGCGCAACCGTAAATGGCGGTATGGGACTTGCGATTACGAAAGGCAGCAAGCATGCCGATGCAGCATGGACATACATTCAATTTCTAGCGGATAAAAATTTCCAGAAGCAGCATGCGAAGGATGCTCTCCCGATTTGGAAATCGCTTTATGAGGATCAAGATGTCATTGCTGTAAATCCAGACCTTGTTAACTTGTCAAAAACGCAATATGACTATTTGGTCAACCGTCCAATCGTACCATGGTACGGTGAGTTTTCCACTGAAACTCAGGTTGCCGTAAGCAAAGTGTTAAACGGATCGGTTTTGGCGCAGGCTGCCTTGGATGAATTGCAGCAAAAAGCGACCCAAATTTCTGAAAGTAAATAATAAGAGGTAAGGAAAGGGCAATGTCATGAGAAGAATGAGTGATAAAACCTATGCTTGGCTGAATATCACTCCGGCTGTTTTAGCGGTATTCGGTATAATACTTTTTCCACTGATCTACACATTCATACTAAGTCTTCACAGCATGTCCTTAACCGTCGAATCGATGGGTGAATTTGTAGGCTTGGAAAACTATTTTAATGTTCTTACCGATGCCGGCTTCTGGGAATCGCTCGGTAGAACAGCCTACTTCTCTTTTGTTTCCATTAGCCTTGAGCTGCTGTTTGGAATATTGATCGCGCTGCTGCTTAACGAAAACATTAGAGGCATCGCTGTTTTGCGTACCATTATCATTTTGCCTTGGGCCGTTCCGACCATCGTAAACGGTGCCATGTGGAAATGGATTTATCAACCGGAATACGGGGCTTTGAATGCGTTTCTGACTCAACTTCATATCATCCCGCAATATCAATCCTGGTTAAGCAAGCCTTGGCTTGCGATGAACATGGTCATTTTGGCTGATGTTTGGAAGATGACTCCGCTGATTGTTATCTTCCTGCTGGCATCGCTGCAAATGAGCAACAAATCAATCTATGAAGCGGCTAATGTGGACGGTGCGGGTCGTTTGCAGCGATTTTTCATTCTTACTCTGCCGCATCTGAAGTCGACGATTCTTGTGCTGATCGTCATGAGAACGATGGAAGCGTTTAAAGTATTCGACCTGATTTATGCCTTGACCATGGGAGGACCTTCGGACGGGACGAAAGTACTCACGTATCAAGCCTATATCCAAGCATTTAATAATATGCACTTTTCAATAGGGGCTACGATCTCGTTCCTCATCGCCATGATTATTGGCATAATCAGCTTTGTTTATGTCAAAGTGTTAAAGGCAGAGGAGGAAGCCGGATGAAAAGCAGCAAAGGATTTAGGCTTGTACAGTATTTATTCGGTGTCCTGGTAGCTTTCTGCACGCTTGCTCCGTTTATCTGGCTCTTTATTTCAAGCATATCTTATCAGGTAGATCTGACATCTGTGCCGTTGAAATGGATTCCGCGCCATATTACGTTCCAGAGATACATCGATATTTTCGCAAATCCGGACAATGATATGGCTTACACCTTCCGAGTGTCCATGTTCAACAGTCTAATTGTCGCCGTATGCACAACGCTCTTGGCATTGATCATTGGAGGACTAGCTGCACATACCTTCGCAAGGTATCAGTTCAGATTCAAGCAAAAAATGCTCTATTTATTTATGTTCTCGTACATGATTCCTTCAGTCGTAATCGTTATTCCTTTGTTCTCTGTGTTGAATAAGCTTGGATTGATGGATACAAAATGGTCGTTGATTCTACTCGATTTAACTTTCGTCATTCCTTATGTCATTTGGGTGATGCAAAGCTATCTGAAGTTTCTGTCCAAGGACTTTTACGAGGCCGCTTACATGGATGGATGTACAAGGTTTCAAACGATCAGATTGATTATTTTTCCGATAGTTCGACCTGGAGTGCTGGCTACCGCCATATTCGCGTTTCTGCTTGCATGGGATGAGTTTTTCTTTTCACTGCTGTTTACTTCCAGTCTCGATGCGAAAACAGTGCCAGTAGCCATTGCTGAATTCAGCGGGAAAAATGGGGTCGATTACGGTATGATCGCAACTGGCGGGGTGCTTGCCTGCCTGCCGCCGATCTTAATCTCGTTCATCTTCCAGAAGCATCTCGTAACGGGAATGACGTCGGGCGGAGTCAAGGAATAATGATTCAAAAACGAAATAGGATGGAGCAGAAGTAACAATCTGCTCCGTCCTATTTTCGTCTACCGTCTACCTATTGTCATGCATGAGGCAAGCTTTATTAGGTTAATTTCAATGCATCAAGCGTTCTCATGACCGTAACTGCTGCTTGGGCTTTCGTCACCTTGGACAAAGGAGCAAACTTATCCGTAGATACACCTAGCATTATTTGCTGCTCTACGATAAGCGCGACCGATGCTTTGGCATAGGAGGAAATAGCAGCTTGATCCTTGAAGCGCTCAAGCACCTTGGCGTTTGCTTCTTTCGACTTGCCCGCATATTGCAGCGCACTCGCGAGTATGACGGTTAAATCCTGACGGGTGATAGAGCCGTTAGGGTTGAAGGAATCCTCGGTTACGCCTTTGATCAGTCCGAGCTTCTTAGCCGCTGCAATATCTCCGGCATACTTGGAATTGCTGTCCACATCCTTGAACGGATTGTTTGCCGAGTCTGGCAAGATGCCTAAACCTTTGACGATCATGGAGATGAACTCGGCACGGGTAATGCTGGTGTTCACACCGAAGCGATCCGCGGTCTCTCCAGAGACGATCAGCTTGGCGGTTGCTCGATCTACATCTTTACGTGCCCACTCCGCAGTTACATCGTTAAATTTGAAATTCGTTTCAACGATGGTATAAACGCTGTTTCCGTTCCTTATTAATTCCGCGGTTACCGTTCCATCCGAATTCGCAGTGAACTTGGTAGGGACGGAGCGGAACTGACTTGACCCTGGGAGATAGACTACGCCGGTTGCCCGGTTTGCGTCGATATCCTTTGCGCTTAAGGTGAGAAGGCGGCTGAACGTATGCTGTCCAAAATCAGTCACTTCCACATACGTATTATCCGAGTTAAGCTGTTCGATTTTAAAATCAAGCGGCATCGCAAGCAGCTTAAGACCGCTGGCTTGCGATAATTGCTCGATCTTGCCAGCGGTACCCGCATCCGTCGATGAGATCGAGATTTTCATATCGGCGAAGAGATGGATGGCATGAATCGGTATGACATACGTAACGCTATTCCAGACGATGGACAATGCCGGCATCTCCCCTTTTTTGGCGATCGCTTCGACAACGGCTTTAGAAATGAGGACATCGACCTGCTTCGCCTCTTTGCTTGCCGTTACTTTAAACGCCGAGGAATCGGAGGCATTGATTGACTTAATAGCAGCGTCCGCCTGTACAGCAATCGTCCATTTGCTTCCGTCTTTAGTGATGCTTGCATCGAGTTCATCCTTCGGCTTAGCAGGCGGCGGCGTTGAGCCTCCTGGCGAAGTGGAATTCGAAGTCGATCCCGACGTTTTCGCGACAAGGACATGGCTCGCAGCGGAAACCTTCAGCACGCGATCATCCTTCTTCTCGATGGCAAGCACATGAATCTTGTATTCGGTATTGGATGTAAGCAAGCCTTCTGCATAATTGGTTTCGTTTGTTGCGCCTGTGTATTGATTATTGACATACACCTCGTAGCCGGTCGCTCCTGTTACTGCATCCCATTTCACCTGCAGCTCGTTTTCGCTTTTAGAAATAATCCCGAGGTTGGATGGGGCAGGCAGGGCAGAAGCATTCACGGAGCCGTCAATTGGCAAATCATGCACCAACTGTGTGGACAACGTTTTGTTGCGGTCACCGCTAATATCCCAGCTCATTACACCAGCCAAATCCAAGGATTTGACGAGAGAGGCGTTGTAGATCATCGATGTTTGGTCATTGTACGTTATAAAATTGCCATTTACACTGTTGTACAAATAGGCAGCTTTAGAAGCTTCGTTCCATTTGCGGACATAACCGTTTTTGTTCACGTAGTTTTTTTCCAGATCTGAGAAATCAAAGATACCTGCTTCCCACGAACCGGGCGGAATGGCGATACAGGTCTGATATTCGCCGCTTGCGGGGCAGCCGCTCCAGCCTTTGCCGTAGAACGGAATGCCGAGCACAAGCTTATAGGCAGGTACTCCTCCATTTAAATGGCCAGTTGCTCCGCCCCTCACATTGTTGCGCGGAGCGCTATCTCTCGGATGATTCTTATCTGCGTAAAGCGGTGCATTATGATGAGCCAGCAGCTCCCAGCTTCCGCTGTAATCGTAGGTCATAATGTTGATAAAATCCAAGTAGCTGACGGAATTTGCAAAATCCGCATTCACGACAAAATTGTCGCCCTGGCCGGATGCAATCGTCAGCAAGTAATACTTGCCGTCTTCAGAGCCTGCTCCATCCAAAGCTTCACGGACGGTTTGCATCATGAGCGTGAAGTTTTGCTTATCCTCTGGTCGACGGCTATTATGCGTCTCCCCGCCCTCAACCGGGTATTCCCAGTCGATGTCGAGGCCATCTAGATCATAAGCCCGAAGGAATTTCACAGCGGAGTTAGCGAATACGCGGCGTGTTTCCTCAGTTGCCGCCATGTTCGAGAAGTTTTTGGACCATGACCAGCCGCCTACCGATACCATCATCTTTAAATGCGGATTATTATCTTTGATTGATGCGAACGTTTCAAAGTTTTTTATATCGTTGTCGTGATCGCCAATGACGATTTCGCCGTCATGCACATACCTGCTCTGTAACGGAATGTCTTTGTTCTCACAAACCGTTGAGCCTGTTCCGTACTTTTTCCAGCATAGATCTGCGAAGGCATAATTGATATGAGTCACCTGCGATACATCTACCTGAGTCGGCTTGTAATTCCGTGCTGTCTCATAAACAGACCAAGAGGTGTAGTACGTTACGATGTTATAATTGCTTCCCGGTACAGCCTTAATTGAAGCGCTCTTAGGTGATTCCCATAGATTGTTCTTGGCCGCCACTGAGAAAGCGTAGGACTGGCCTTCCTTTAGGCTATTGACGACAAAGCGGTTCGTATCGCTTGAACCGATTAGTACGCCGTCTTGATAAATATCATAGCTTGCAGCACCAGGCGTAGGAGCCCAGCCGAGCGAAACCGTCGTGCGGTTCGCTGTTACGACCTGAACATCGCTTGGAGCAGCCAGTTGTCCCCAAGTGAGCTCGACCTTATTGCTTTTCTCCGATGCAGTTGTTAGCTTATTTACGGTCTTTTGCGCTCCAACCTGGAAGTAAACCGAACCCGTTACGGTGCCTGGGATGGTATATGTAATGCTAGTGGAACCATCCCAAACGCCGGATGTCCATTTTCCATTCACGTAGAAATCATAACCATCCGCGCCAGGACTTCCCGTCCATTTCAAGGTCAAGCTAGTATCTGTTACAGCTGACAACTTCAAATTTAGCGGAGGCGCTAATGGGGGCTCTTTGTATTCGCTCTGATCTTCCGTTGTAGTAAAGGTGACCAAGTTGCTCTTTTGCTCAGGCGTGAGATTTGGAGCTTGGATGCCGTCGGGGCCGATATAAAAGGAATAGGTGGTATTTGGCGTTAGGCCGCCAACGGTTTGGGTGCTGCCGCTCGCCCAATAGATGTATTTGTTATTCTGATCCCAAATCCAATAATCTTTTATGCCGGGGGCTTGGTCCCAAGACAAGGAAACGGTATTATGCGTAACTTCGACGACTTTTAAATTCGTAGCGCCTGCGGCAGGTTGAGTCGGGGGATCATTTTCAGCGGCATAGGATATAGAAGCATTAACAAATGTGGTAAACAGTAGAACAAAACTTAGCAACAGCATATAAATTTTCAAATCTTTCTTCTTAGCAAAAAAATTCACCTTATCACCTCTATTTCGTAATAGTCGAACAGTGCAGCATTCCAATTGATGTGCATGTCTGGGTGTTGATGTCTTATCGTGCTGGTTGGATAGATTCGGAAGGTTCAATGAAGGGGATTCTTCGATGACCGGGAGGAGAGCGGAAAATCTAAATAAAAGCGGTGAGTGTGTCTTGAATGGCTGCGTTCGGTGTAAAGGTATGGAATGGCCTCCTGATGCCGTCCCATTTTAAATAAAATTTAAGGCGCACCTCCCCTTCTGTATATGTAAAGATTTTGTGTACCTACTATTATCATGGGACGAATGGAGAGAGATGGGAAGGGGGATATTCTATTTACGATGGGGTAAAATTGTATAATTATAGAATTTGGCCGAGTTATTGCGATATTTGGGCGATGCGTGTATAAAGTATGCAGCGTTTATAAAATGTTGCTTCGATTGACGGAAGGAAACGAATAGGTTATTGTTAAAGGCGCTTAAGGACAAAAAGCCATATACCATAAAGGATGAGAGGTAGGGAATGCTACATGCCCTGCTTTTTCATTGGAGACCATACATGCTATAAATAGCAAAAGGAGCTGTAAAATGCCTGCAATTGTTGCAAAACCATTTGATCAAGAGATACAAATACTATTGAGTGAATTACAATCGGGTTATCATGCAGGGGAATTGAGCAAGAAGGACAGCTCGGAGCTGCCGGAGCAGATTTATATGATTGAAGCTGATCAAGAAATGGTCGGATACGGTGTTATTTGGGAATATGAGAATGGGAAACAGTTAATTCAGAAGGCGGAGACGGACTATTTTAGCGATGATGAGAAGTACTTAGAGAAGGATTTCTATATTGAGATCAAAAACAAGAGGGACTTCATATTCATTGAAGCGTTGGACGTGTTGAAAGATTTTGAAGGCAAGGGCTATGCGGCTTTCTTTATTAATTGGGTTAAAGAGAAATACCCTAATAAAAAAATGTATGTTTATACATTAGATAAATCAAGGAACTTTTGGTTTAAGCAGGGGTTTGAGGCTTTGGGAAATACGGTATGGATGACCTATAATTAATGATATATAATGAAGGAAAACTACCGGTCGTTGATTAAGGGGCGAAGATGATGGAAAAGGCATATAAAAATTGCCAAAGCTGCGGCATGCCGCTAGCTCGTGACGAGAAACAAGGCGGCACTGAAAAAAACGGAGCTAAAAGCATAAAATTTTGCAGTCATTGTTACGAGAATGGCGCTTATACAATGCCAAACCTAACGGTAGAACAAATGAAGGATAGAGTCAAACAAAAGCTGGTAGAGTTCGGGTTTCCGAAATTTTTGACTGGTCTATTTACTAGAAATATTCATAAGCTTGAACGTTGGTCAAAGTAAAGTTTAAAAATTGCAATAATAAAGGCAGTTAATCTAAGAAGCGCAGGAATAGCCTCTGCAGTAGATGTTGCTGAAGTTGATATTGCAAAGCATGCAGCATTGCTGCATCAGCATATGAAGCGCTATAAGCTTAATCCTCATGCAAGGGGAGTGGACTCGGATCGGGAGGTCGTTGTTTCCTTGAAGACGGCGGAGCAGCCGCAAAAATAATGAGTAATGAAAAGGATATGCAACGCATGAAGAGGCTAGGTGTGGATGGGGTCATTACGGATTTTCCAGGGTGAGGAATGCGGAGCTAAATAGGTCGTTAACTAGGTCGGATCAGCCTTGCCAAAGGCAGATCTGGCCTTTTTTTGTTTCGAGCAGTGCTCCGTATGTTTAATGTAATAAGACTACGAACGCTTGGCTGTTTTTGCGTGAGACATCATTAATGAGCAGTTGTTTTATATCTGGAGGTGGAACGATGGGAAGACGGAAACCAGCTTTTATTTGGCGCAGGATTGGATTGCTCTTGCTTTCGCTGTGCTGCGCGATGTTGTTCGCATCTGCATCCAATCCCAATACACCGGAGGGATTTTTAATTTTCGCGCATCGTGGAGCTTCCGGTTATGCGCCTGAGAATACGATGGCGGCCTTCGAAGAGGCCGAGAAGCTTGGCTCAGACTTTATTGGATTTGATGTTCAGCTGAGCAAGGACGAAGAGCTCGTCGTCATTCATGACGATAAGGTGGATCGAACGACGGAGCATTCAGGTTCTGTGGAGGAGTATACGTTGAACGAGCTTCAACGAATGAATGCGGGTTCGGAGGGTGCGGATGCTGTTGATGCTGCTGACGAAAAAATATTATCATTCCATGATGTGATGGAACGATTCGCGGGAAAGATGGGCATGCTCGTTGAGATTAAGGATTCCAAGCTGTTTCCAGAAATTGAAGAGAAGGTGGCCGACGTTGTGCGCCAATACGAGCTTCAGCTTAATCATACCCAGTTTGAAGACAATGGTCGATTAAAGGGTATGGGCAAAATGAAGAACAGCGCAGGCATCGTCATTCAATCCTATGATTTTGACTCAACGCGCCGTATTCACGAGCTGCTTCCCGACATTCCTGTAGCTGCTCTTATTCACGAGGATCAACACCCTTTATCGAATGAGATGCTGGATGAGCTGACCTCCTATGCGGCATATATTAACTACCCCCATGATCTGCTGGACGAGAAGCTCGTTCGGGCAATCCATGACCGGAACCGAAAAGTGGTCGCGTGGACGATCCAAAACGATGGAGATATGGAGCGGATGAAGCGTCTTGGGGTGGATGGGGTTATTACGGATTATCCGGGTTAAGTTTTTTTAGAGAATTGTGTTAAGAGAATGATTAAATTCATATTTTCGCAGTTGCAGCGATGGCGATCACAAAGAAAAAAACAGACTGCTTCAAAAATCAGAACTGATTTAATAGGTTGTAGAGATCAAATTTTAAAGAGGAAAATTATACATACATTTGGGTTCAACCACGCTGCATGCGTGTTTGAGCCCTTTTTCCTTATTAACCGATTTGGATTCCTACTTTAATATTACGGAATCAATTCCATTTTAAGTATGTTTTCGATCTTCGATAAACCATATCCAGGCACTTGATTTTCATAGATGGATTCCCAATTTTCGAATGGCGGATTATATAACTTATGATCCTCCTTAAGGCAACTTCTTATTGAAAATATTGATATATGAAGATTTTTTTAATTTTTAAAGATGTGACTGAGTATAAATCCGATGTAAGCGGTTAAATTCTTTAAACATTTATTCCAATATAAGTTTATTCATTGCTTTTTTTTTTAGTAGCATTATTAAAAAATATGTGTTAAATTACTGGCATGGAGAAGGATAAATCCATTTCTCATTGAGTAGAGGGTTACAAAGTAGCTTGGTTGATACAGATGCGTGTAAAGTGCAGCCAGTTTCTTCTCAAATCCTTTTTCAAAATCTAATTACTTTTCACCCCCCTAAGTTTAAGCGCTTAAATTTAGTTAAGTGCTTAACCATTTTTATCAAAGGGAAAGGAGCTTTATGGATAGAGTCGTAGATTACAGCAGCATAATAAAAGGAGGAGTTTTATTTGAACACTTTAAAATCAAACAAAAGTACGACGAAACTGATGGGCCTCATTTTTCTCTGTCTAGCAATGCTTGTTACACTGCTGGGTGCGCCTGCTAAATATCAACCGACAGCTCATGCTGCAGGTGAATTGAAACCGTTTCCACAACAAGTAAGCTTTCCAGGTATTATTAAGCCTAACCATGTGAGCCAGGCTTCTATGAATAGCTCGGTTGCCTCTTATTATGACTATTGGAAATCCGCACATCTAAGAAATAACCTAGCATCATTGCCTGGCGGTTACTATGTAAAAGGCGATATAACTGGCAGCGCTGACGGATACAATCCGCTTGGTACCTCTGAAGGACAAGGATATGGAATGATTATCACTGTTCTGATGGCAGGCTACGATTCTAATGCTAGAACGATCTACGATGGTCTATTCAAAACAGCAAGAGCGTTCAAAAGCCCGAACAACGCTAATCTAATGGGTTGGGTTGTAGCGGATAGCGCTGGTGCACAAGGTCATTTCGACTCCGCAACTGACGGAGACCTTGACATCGCTTATTCTCTGATTCTTGCTGATCGCCAATGGGGATCTGCAGGTACAATCAACTATTTGGCAGAAGCGAAGAAAATGATCACGAACGGAATTAAAGTTAGCAATGTAACGACTAACAACAGACTTAACCTTGGTGACTGGGATACGAAGGATGCTTTGAACACTCGTCCTTCTGACTGGATGCTTTCCCACTTGAGAGCTTTCTACGATGTTACAGGAGATCAAACTTGGTTGAATGTCATTAACAACCTGTATACCCTGTACAGCCAATTCACAGCATCTTATTCGTCAAGCACGGGTCTGATCTCTGACTTTGTTGTTGGCAATCCGCCACAACCGGCTCCACAAAACTATTTGGACGAGTTCCCTGAAACAAATGAGTACAACTACAATGCAAGCCGTGTTCCGTTAAGAATCGTTATGGACTACGCTTTGTACGGAGATGCTAGAGGCAAGACTATCGCTGACAAAATGGCGGTATGGATTAAAGGCAAAACAGGCGGTAACCCGAATAACGTAAAAGACGGATACCAATTGAATGGTAGCGATAGAGGAACATATGCAACTGCGGTATTCGTATCGCCATTTATTTCGGCAGCTACAACGAGCAGCGCTCACCAAGCTTGGGTGAATGCTGGTTGGGACTGGGCGAAGAACAAGCAAGAATCTTACTTTAGCGATTCCTTCAATATGCTTAACCTGCTGTTCATTTCCGGAAACTGGTGGAAACCAGACTACAGCGGCGGTTCCGATACACAAGCACCAACAGCTCCAACTGGTCTGACTGCAACAGCAGCATCAAGCAGCCAAATTAACTTGAGCTGGACAGCTTCGACGGATAACGTTGGTGTAACAGGTTACCGCGTATTCCGCGGCGGCGTTCAAGTTGGCACTCCAACAGGTACTACTTTCAGCGACACAGGTCTAACGGCATCCACATCATACAGCTACACGGTAAAAGCAATTGATGCTGCTGGGAACCTTTCAGCTAACAGCAATACAGCAAGCGCAACGACAAGTGCAGCTTCATCCGGCACTAACTTTGCTCTTGGCAAGACGGCTGTAGCAAGCTCAGTAGAGGGAGCAGGATTTGAAGCTTCCAAAGCAACTGACGGCAATTCAACTACAAGATGGGCAAGTATTGAAGGAAGCAACAACCAATGGATCTATGTTGACCTTGGTACAACAAAAAGCGTTAACCGAGTGAAATTGAACTGGGAAGCTGCTTACGGCAAAGGCTACAAAATCCAAGTCTCCGCAGATGCAAGCACTTGGACAGATGCTTTTACAACAACTACCGGCAATGGCGGAATTGATGATGTTACGTTTACAGCTAAAAGCGGAAGATATGTAAGAGTACTTGGAACAGCAAGAGGCACCGCATATGGATATTCACTCTTTGATTTCGAAGTATATGGTTCTTAATTAGTAAAATAGTGCAAGGCCTGACGGGATAACCCGTCAGGCTTTTTAAAACAGAAGAATGTGGAGCCCCCCTTGCAGGCTTGGAAATCTATTTATATCAAGTTTATTTGATTTATATAGCTGAAATACTACTTCCACTAAAACTTTAATACCAAAATAAGTAAATATTTTTCGTGAAATTTTTCTGTAGACAGAAACAAAATCAATGTGTTACATTTACTCACATAAGAAGTGATGTAAATATCTCAATGAAATTTGAGGGTGATAAAGTAAGTTGGTTGATGCAGATGCGTACCATATGCACTCCGTATCATCTAAAATACTTTTTTCCATAAGCAACTTACTTTTTCCACCCTAAAAATTAAAACGATTAAACTTTGGTTAACTGAACGTTTAATTGTTTTAATGATTATTAATTGGGAAAGGAGCAATTAGTAGCGTCGAAAACAGTTGAATTATTATTAAAGGAGGAGTTTTATTTGAACACTTTAAAATCAAACAAAAGTACGACGAAACTGATGGGCCTCATTCTTCTCTGTCTAGCAATGCTTGTTACACTGCTGGGTGCGCCTGCTAAATATCAACCGACAGCTCATGCTGCAGGTGAATTGAAACCATTCCCTCAGCAAGTTAGCTATCCAGGTATTATTAAGCCTAACCATGTGAGCCAGGCTTCTATGAATAGCTCGGTTGCCTCTTATTATGACTACTGGAAATCCGCACATCTAAGAAATAACCTAGCATCATTGCCTGGCGGTTACTATGTAAAAGGCGATATAACTGGTGATGCTGACGGATACAATCCACTTGGTACCTCTGAAGGACAAGGATATGGAATGATTATCACTGTTCTGATGGCGGGCTACGATTCTAATGCTAGAACGATCTACGATGGTCTATTCAAAACAGCAAGAGCTTTCAAAAGCCCGAACAACGCTAATCTAATGGGTTGGGTTGTAGCGGATAGCGCTGGTGCACAAGGTCATTTCGACTCCGCAACTGACGGAGACCTTGACATCGCTTATTCTCTGATTCTTGCTGATCGCCAATGGGGATCTGCAGGTACAATCAACTATTTGGCAGAAGCGAAGAAAATGATCACGAACGGAATTAAAGTTAGCAATGTAACGACTAACAACAGACTTAACCTTGGTGACTGGGATACGAAGGATGCTTTGAACACTCGTCCTTCTGACTGGATGCTTTCCCACTTAAGAGCTTTCTACGATGTTACAGGAGATCAAACTTGGTTGAATGTTATTAACAACCTGTATAACCTGTACAGCCAATTCACAGCATCTTATTCGTCAAGCACGGGTCTGATCTCTGACTTTGTTGTTGGCAATCCGCCACAACCGGCTCCACAAAACTATTTGGACGAGTTCCCTGAAACAAATGAGTACAACTACAATGCAAGCCGTGTTCCATTAAGAATCGTTATGGACTACGCTTTGTACGGAGATGCTAGAGGCAAGACTATCGCTGACAAAATGGCGGTATGGATTAAAGGCAAAACAGGCGGTAACCCGAATAACGTAAAAGACGGATACCAACTGAATGGTAGCGATAGAGGAACATATGCAACTGCGGTATTCGTATCGCCATTTATTTCGGCAGCTACTACGAGCAGCGCTCACCAAGCTTGGGTGAATGCTGGTTGGGACTGGGCGAAGAACAAGCAAGAATCTTACTTTAGCGATTCCTTCAATATGCTTAACCTGCTATTCATTTCCGGAAACTGGTGGAAACCAAACTACAGCGCCTCCGATACACAAGCACCAACAGCTCCAACTGGTCTGACTGCAACAGCAGCATCAAGCAGCCAAATTAACTTGAGCTGGACAGCTTCGACGGATAACGTTGGTGTAACAGGTTACCGCGTATTCCGCGGCGGCGTTCAAGTTGGCACTCCAACAGGTACTACTTTCAGCGACACAGGTCTAACGGCATCCACATCATACAGCTACACGGTAAAAGCTGTTGATGCTGCTGGGAACCTTTCAGCTAACAGCAATACAGCAAGCGCAACGACAAGTGCAGCTTCATCCGGCACTAACTTTGCTCTTGGCAAGACGGCTGTAGCAAGCTCAGTAGAGGGAGCAGGATTTGAAGCTTCCAAAGCAACTGACGGCAATTCAACTACAAGATGGGCAAGTATTGAAGGAAGCAACAACCAATGGATCTATGTTGACCTTGGTACAACAAAAAGCGTTAACCGAGTGAAATTGAACTGGGAAGCTGCTTACGGCAAAGGCTACAAAATCCAAGTCTCCGCAGATGCAAGCACTTGGACAGATGCTTTTACAACAACTACCGGCAATGGCGGAATTGATGATGTTACGTTTACAGCTAAAAGCGGAAGATATGTAAGAGTACTTGGAACAGCAAGAGGCACAGTATATGGATATTCACTCTTTGATTTCGAAGTATATGGTTCATAATTAGTAAGATCCGATTAAGCCTGACGGGTAACTCCGTCAGGCCCTTAAAAACAGAAGAATGTGGAGCTCGTTTTGATTTATAAAATAATGATATAGAACAGAAAGTTTGCTGAAAGATATTATAAATCTCTCAATGAAATTTGAGGGTCATAAAGTAACTTGGTTGATACAGATGCGCGTTATGCAGCCTTGTATCATACCAAATGCTTTTTTCCATAAGCATGTTATCTTTTGACCAAAAGTTAAAGCGCTTAAACTTATAGTGTTTAAAAGTTAAAGCGCTTTAATAATCAAAAAAGGGAAGGAGCAATTTTTAGAGTCAAAAAATTTTGAAGTATAATAAAAGGAGGAGTTTTCATTGAATATTTTAAAATCAAACAAAGGTATTATGAAATTAATGGGCAGTATTCTTCTCTGTACAACTATGCTGACGACAGTACTGGGTGCGCCTGCTCAAATTCAACCTACGGTGCATGCAGCTGGAGAGAAGAAACCTTTCCCTCAGCAAGTTAAATATTCAGGTATCATTAAGCCTAACCATGTAAGCCAAACATCTCTTAATAACTCAGTTAAAGCTTATTATGACTACTGGAAATCAGCACATTTGAGAAATAACCTGACATCATTGCCTGGCGCTTATTATGTAAAAGGCGATATTACTGGTGATGCTGACGGATTTAAGCCGCTTGGTACATCTGAAGGACAAGGATATGGAATGATTATCACTGTTCTGATGGCTGGCTACGATACGAATGCTAGAAAGATTTACGATGGTCTATTCAAAACAGCAAGAGCTTTCAAAAGCCCGAACAATGCTAACCTGATGGGTTGGGTTATAGCGGATAACAAAAACGCTCAAGGTCATTTCGACTCCGCAACTGACGGAGACCTCGACATCGCTTATTCCCTAATTCTTGCAGATCGCCAATGGGGATCGACGGGAACAGTCAATTATTTGGCTGAAGCGAAGAAAATGATTACAAACGGAATTAAAGTTAGCAATGTAACGACTAACAACAGACTTAACCTTGGTGACTGGGATACGAAGGATGCTTTGAACACTCGTCCTTCTGACTGGATGCTTTCCCACCTGAGAGCTTTCCATGCAGTTACAGGAGACCAAACATGGTTGAATGTTATCAATAACCTTTACAGCCTTTACAGCAAATTCTCAACTAAATACTCGCCTAGCACGGGTCTGATCTCTGATTTCGTTGTTGGCAACCCGCCACAACCGGCTCCACAAAACTTTTTGGACGAATTCCCTGAAACAAATGAGTACAACTACAATGCAAGCCGTGTTCCGTTAAGAATCGTAATGGATTACGCTTTGTACGGTGATACTAGAGGCAAGGCTATCGCTGACAAAATGGCAGTATGGATTAAAGGCAAAGCAGGCAACAATCCGAACAACATCAAAGACGGATACCAATTGAATGGCAATGTTAGAGGATCTTATGCTACAGCTGTATTCGTATCGCCATTCATCTCCGCTGCTACAACTAACACTGCTCACCAAGCTTGGGTAAATGCTGGTTGGGACTGGATGAAAAATAAGAAAGAATCATACTTCAGTGATTCCTTCAATATGCTTAACCTGCTCTTCATTTCAGGAAACTGGTGGAGACCATAGGTTAGCGGTAAGACAGAGACATCAACTGTTTCTGTTAACCTGATTGCAGCAGCCTGACGGCGTAGTTCCGTCAGGCTTTTTGCTTCTTTTTAAAAGAGCTTTCCTGTTGTTGTGTCATACACCTTTTGTGAAAAAAGCTCATATACTGGGTCGAATACCTAGGGGGAAAGTATGACCGGATCATGTTGAGATCTTCTTAAAGCGCGTATTAATCGCACCGGGATCGTTTTTGTCGAGAAAGTAGGTTTTGTTATGGCGGGAATAAAAATAGAAGTGGATAAACGCATTTTAATTTGTGGCGCAACGATTGTCACGATGAACCCTAATCGAGAAGTCCTATTGGATCAGGATGTTCTCATTGTGGGAAATCGTATTGAAGCGATTGGCGATTTGGATGAAATTGTTGACAAAGCTGACGAAGTTGTTCATGCCGAAGGCCAAATACTTATTCCGGGGCTTATCCAAACCCATATCCATCTTACACGGACGCTTTTTCGAAATCTGGTGGCTGACAAAAATCTCAATCAATGGCTTGACGAAATTCTAAGCCTAGAAGCTGCACATGATAGAGATTCAAATTATTGGTCCGGTATGCTGGGAATTGCGGAGCTATTTCTTGGCGGCACTACAGCGATCTACGATATGGAGTCCGTTAACTATACAGATAGCGCCTTCGAGGCAATCGCGCAGACAGGAATCAGAGCCTTCTCGGGGAAAAAAATGGCAGATAGGAAGAGCCCAGGAGGAATTGATCAGAGCGACATGGTTGAGCCCACCTATATAGCATTCGAAGAGAGTCTGAAGCTGTTTGAAAAATGGGAAGGACGCGATGGGGGGCGAATTCGGTATTGCTTCTGCCCAGCCTCCTCCTTGACTTGCACGATGAAGCTTCTGAAGCTAACGGCTGACTTTTCCTATAAATACAACGCTCGTGTTCATATACATGCATCGGAAACGAAAGAGGAAGAAGCGATCGTTATAAAGCAGACAGGCATGCGGGTAATCGATTATTTGGATTCTATTGGACTGGTAACTCCAAGGACTGTTTTGGCTCATTGCGTTCACGTGAACGATCAGGAAATCAAAATCATAGCGAAGCGTGGTGCCCATGCGGCTCACTGTCCTACAGCCAATCTGTATCTAGCTTCCGGGATAGCCCCCATTCCAAGCATGATTGAACACGGAGTCAATATTGGCGTTGGGGCAGACAATGCGGCAGACCATACCAATATGGACGTTTTTCAAGAAATGAAGCTGGCTGCTTTAGTTCAAAAAGGTCTTCATCTCAATCCGACAATTCAGCCTAGTGCGCAAAAGGCATTCGAAATGGCAACTCTTGGCGGAGCCCGTTCCCTTGGATTAGAAAAAGAGATTGGCAGCATTGAGGTTGGAAAGAAGGCGGATATGGCTATCCTTGATTTGAGAAAGCCACATGCGTGGCCGAGTCAAGCGCAAGTGAATACCGAACAAAGCATTTATACACGAATTGTATACTCAGCAAAATCTTCGGATGTTGTTCTGACAATGGTAAACGGGCGTATCGTCATGAAGGATAGGCGATTACTCACCATGGATATAAACGAGGTTTTGAAGAAATCAAACGAAGCGATCACACGATTGTTACAATCCACAGCATTTGCGAGGTAAGGTTAGCTGGCTTTCATGCATAATTCGCTGAATGGTTGTACTTTACTAGTAAATACAAATCTTGCCATATGATAGAGATTGATGAATAATAGATAAGGGGGGATGTCTTTGAAAATGGCATTTACTGTTGATGTGGAGGATTGGTTTTGCAGCCCGCAATTATCACTATCGAACTGGGAGAACTACGAATTAAGGCTGGAGCAGCCTATTCATCAAATTTTGGATTTGTTGGACGAAAATGATTCGATCGGAACTTTTTTTGTCCTGGGATGGATCGCAGAAAAAAGGCCGGATTTGATTAAAGAAATACATCGAAGAGGTCACGAAATAGCTTCGCATGGTTATTCCCATCGTTTGGTTTATCAGCAGTCACCTGAGCAATTTAAACAGGACATTATAATGTCAAAGGACATCTTAGAACAATTAGTCGGTTCAAAAGTGCATGGCTATCGGGCACCCTGTTTTTCGATGACGGAGTGGGCGCTTGAAATTTTAATAGAAGAAGGTTTTTCTTACGATTCCAGCATAATTCCAAATACATATAACAATCTATATTCCAAATTCAATTTGGATGCATCCGTTTCTCATTCTTTTAAAATAAAAGAGGAGCTATGGGAAATACCGCTGCCTGTATATCGCTTAGCTGGAGTTAATTTCCCATGGGGAGGAGGCGGTTATTTTCGCATATACCCTTATCGTTATTTTCATTTAGGAGCAAGCCGAATTATAGGAAATAACGGTTCCTTTGTGTTTTATATTCATCCTTATGATTTAGACCATGACCAACCTCGAATCTTTAACACTTCTTGGTCAAATAACATTAGAAGATACTATGGGCTCGGGGATACTTATACAAAAATAAAAAGCTTGCTGTCTGATTTTAAATGTACTTCTATAAGCAAATATTATCCTCAAATTGGGGGATAGGGTGAATTGAGCATAAAAGCGGACATTATTTTTAATAAACGGTTGCTGGGATGCGCAGCTTATCTTTATTGCAGAGAAAATGGTATGAGCAGAACAAACATTCAACGACCGACTGCTGAGGAAATGAATACTATGATTTCGCTCGGTGTTGTATCTAGTGATCTGAAGATTATAGATAATCAGTTTGGCTATGCCTGTTACGAGCATTATAGGCAGGTATATGATCCTGATTTTTTTGATGCACTTCTATTGAAGGAAGCCAAATACCAAAAAAATATACTAGATTTGTGTTGCGGCGGTGGGGCGACGATAATCTCTCTCCTCCAAAACGAACCTGACATCATATATGGATTTGATTCAAACGCAAATCAGATCGAGCTGTTAGAATCGCTAGTTGGACAATTAAAGGATGTTAATTGCAACATTATGGCAAAGGTGGCAGATGCACATCATATCCCGCTTGAGAGTCACTCCGTCGATTTTGCGGTGTGCAGAGTGGCGCTGCAGTATCTAAACGCAGAACAGGTGCTGAAAGAAATGAATCGTGTGCTTTCCCTGCAAGGGAAGGTGTTTTTGCTCGTTCATGGTTCAGGATATATATTTGATTATTTGTTCTCTAGAAAAGGAATATTTAGAACAAAATATATCCAATATGCGGTTCATAAGCTTTTTAATTCGAGCAGCTCGAATAATAAGTTCAACCGCTCACAAGCAAATTATCTATTCATGAAGGATGTAAAGAAAAAGCTGGAAGACGCAGGGTTTAGAGATATTAAAGTGCATACCTGTAATAAGTGGTTGAAATTCGGGATATTCCCCGTGTATTTCGCGGTAACTGCAGAGAAGTGAGCGTTCGTATGTACAAGACGTTAGAAGCCGGTACCTTAATCAACGAGGGTATTGGTTTTTTTTAATTACTCGAAAAGCAGGTGGGATTAGGTGAAGTATGTTGAGGGGTTTCGGGCTTTTGGTCGATAGGAGTGGGGTGGGATTTGTTTCAATTTAATTGTCGAATAAAGGAATTTATAGGACTTTTGTAGAATAAGACCTAAGCACTATACAAGGATGGATCCTGAATCCGTGACACCACAGTAATCTCAACCGTATGGCACATGGATCATCTTCCAATCTGACCCAAGAAGGCACTTAAAAACAGTCCTGATCTACTTAATGTTCTCGTTAAAAATATATACAAGATTTTAATATCTCGTGGCATGAAGGGTTGTTACGTTTTCTGTAGAGATCAAGTGCTTCAAAGGTATTTTATTGAGAGATTGGGTAAAGTAGTAAGCAGTGAATGTAGATAAGGACAAGAAGGAACAGTCAAAATGTAGGGCTTAAATGGGAAAGATAACTAGGAGGTCCAAATGAGCGAGAAGCAAATATCAACTACAGCTTTAGCAAAGGAATTAGGTATACAAGCAAAGCATCTATTTCAATCCTTAATGGACGCAGAATGTATTCTGAGAGAAAATGATTCTTGGGTCTTGACAGATAAAGGAATTGACTTAGGTGGAACAATCTGTTCATCGCTAACGGACTTGCCGTCTTATGTATAAGAATAACCAGGTGCGGGGTGAGCGACCCTTTGAATATGTTTTTTGGGTCCTGTTGCTCTCAAATCACTCGGGCATAATACGTGGATCGTTCGACCTCTAATACACGCAACACAGAGCTGATGTTATGACCTTGTTCAGTATATTTCTGGGCACTCTCTATGTTATCCGCAAGTGCAGGTACGTTTTTTTAGTAGGTCTTTGAGAATGTCCCTATCTAAGGCTTGCTCTGCAAAGAGCTTCTTAAGTTTTCAATCTCATTCACCAGTTGTGCATAATCATCTGCAGTATGAACAAACGGAGCTTGTTTAACACATTCTCATCTAACTGATCCAGTCCTTACGGTTCAGTTCTCTGGACCACCGTAGGGATATCAGCTCATGTTGATGCGCCGCAGTCATATTGCCAATTTCTTTTCCTTTGGCTACAACCTTTTTCTTGAAGGATAAGTCATTGTTCCCCTCCGTTTGATTTCATTTTATCTAAGTAAGAGGTGTACTGTCCAAGTCTTAATAGGGGCTAAGAGTGCAAAATGCAATAATGATCGTTACATAGAGAAGCCTTATTAAAAGTTAAGTTAGTACGCCGCTATGATAGTTCTTCTTCTCAGCTCCCTATATCCGCAGTTAGAATGAGCACAAATCTGCCCTTTTTCTTTCAGACGTGCTGATTGATAACAAATTAACGAAGGAAGTCGAACTATATCTTTTATAGAGGACTTCTCAGCAATTATCAAATTTTAATTTTTGATGTAGTGGGTATCCCGAATTGAATAAGGAAGTTTTACTAGGAGAGGGTACTTCAATCGTAATACTTTTGCCCTGTTAATTAAATAAATTGTTGATCATAATAATAAAAGGAGTAAATTCAAATTTTATTGAAGATAGAATAAATAAACCTGAATTTCGAAAGTGAAATCTCATAAAAATGTAAAAAAGTGCCCTGATCTTTGGTAGAATGGTGTTTGTCTAGAACACATCACCCAAAAGAGAGGAGCACCTTTATGGTGAAGTTTATCAC
>NZ_JBXBBJ010000029.1:0-58995 GCF_057221575.1 Paenibacillus sp. Y660
AAAAGGTATTCTTCGCGATTATTGGTGTGATTTCCAAAAGTCAAGGGGTTTTCCGGCTTTTAGCTTACATTTCTATGACTATTAATCGGTTTCCATCGCTTGGAATGAACTGCATAAGTCATGCAAAATGAGAAAAGAGTAAAAAAAATTCAACATTTGAAACGGGCATGTCTATAAAAAATGCCATCAAAAAGCGATTCCATTATGGCTTAGAGAGCCATAGTGGAGCCGCTTTTTCGGGCAGCTGCATGAATCCTTGCGGCAAAAGCTATGCGCCTATCCCTTTTGCCGCTCTCATAAATGATGGTTTATGCTTCCAAGCTTTGCGCAAGGTCTGCAATCAGATCCTCGCTATCCTCAATGCCTGCTGATATGCGGATTAAACCGTCGGTAATGCCTAGCTGCTCTCGCCGATCGCGGGGGATCGAGGCATGTGTCATTTTGGCAGGTACAGATATAAGACTCTCCACCGCCCCCAGGCTCTCGGCAAGCGTAAAATATTTCAGCTTACGGATGACCTCCGCTGCTCGCTCCGCGCTGCCAACGTCAAAGGATATAATGCCGCCGAACCCGCGCGCCTGCTGCCTTGCCAGCTCATGCTGCGGATGACTCGGCAGTCCAGGATAGTGGATGCTCTTAATGGAATCAAGTCCCGACAAATAGGAAACGATTGCCTGTGCATTTTCCTCATGGGCTTCCATCCGAAGGCCAAGCGTCTTTAAGCCGCGCATAAGCAGCCACGAGTCCTGGGGACCAAGCACGCCGCCTGTTGCATTTTGCACAAAATGAAGCTCTTCGCCCAGCTTCTCGCCATTCACAACAGCCAGACCTGCCACTACATCGCTATGTCCCCCAATGTACTTTGTTGCCGAATGCAGCACAATATCCGCCCCAAGCGCAATCGGCGTCTGCCAATAGGGTGTGCTGAACGTATTGTCGACGATAAACAGCAAATGGTTGGCCTTGGCATAGTCGGCTGCTTTTGCAAGGTCTGTCACTTTAAGCAGCGGATTCGTTGGCGTCTCCACGAACAGCGCCTTCGTATTCGGACGAACCGCTTCTTTGATGTCCTCCAGCCTCGTCGTATCCACGAAGGTCGCTTCAATGCCTAGCCGGCTTAGCACCTTCGTAACGATCCGATACGTTCCCCCGTACACATCATCGGTCAAAATAATATGGTCCCCCGCGTTCAGCAGCGAGAAAACAGCGTTGATCGCCGCCATTCCCGAGCTGAAGGCAAAGCCCCGTGCACCTTCCTCCAAATCGGCAATATACTGCTCGAGTGCATGGCGCGTCGGATTGCCGGTGCGCGAATATTCATAGCCCTTATGAACGCCAATATCATCCTGCTTATAGGTGCTCACTTGGTAGATCGGAACGCTAACCGCACCGGTATGCGGATCAAAGGGATTGCCTCCATGAATAAGCTTCGTTTTCCGCTTCAGCTTAAGCACCTCCATAAATCTGTTTGCTTAAATACCGTTCGCTGCTGTCTGGGAAAATGGTAACGATTCGGCTGCCGGGCGCAGCGGCCTCTGCCTCAAGCAATGCGGCATGCAGCGCGGCGCCCGACGAGCTGCCGACAAGCAAACCTTCAAGCTGCGCCAACTCCTTCACCCTTGCAAAAGCATGCTCATCCTTAATCGTATGAATCGCATCAAAATACGAGCTGTCCATGAACGAGGCCAGCTTCTCGACGCCGATTCCCTCCGTTCTATGCGGGCCTGGCGCTCCGCCGCCAAGGATTGAGCCCTCCGGCTCCACGATAACCGTCTTCACATGTGGACTTTGCTCCTTCAAATACCTTGCAGTTCCCATGAAGGTGCCGCCTGAGCCTGCTCCGGCGACAAAAACGTCAATCTCCCCATTCAACTCCCGCCATAGCTCTGGGCCGAGCGTTTTATAATAGGTTGCAGGGTTAGCCTCATTCGAGAACTGTCTCGGCGAGTAGGCGCCTGGAATTTCTTTCACCAGCTCCTCCGCCTTCTGAACCGCACCTATTATGCCAAGCTCCGCTCGCGTATTTACGATATGAGCGCCAAGCGCCCTCATCAGCTGCTGCTTCTCGATGCTGAACTTGTCTGGCACAACAAAGATCGTGGACACGCCGCGTCCGATTGCTGCCAGAGCGAGCCCTATGCCTGTATTGCCTGCCGTTGCTTCTATAACCGTGCCCCCAGGCTGCAATTGCCCGTTTGCGAATGCCTCATTCAACAATTGAATGCCAAGGCGATCCTTGACGCTTCCCCCCGGATTTAAGCACTCAAGCTTCGCATAAAGGCGTACGCCGTTTGGAAGCACATACCCTTTAAGCTCAACCAGAGGCGTATTGCCGATAAGCTCGTGGACATTTTGATACACAGCCATCCGCAGTCCCTCCCGCGATATCCCATTTCCTCTTCCGCTCATCCGTTGATTGGTCCATACCTTAGGTCTATACCCTTCATCATATGAAGCTGCTTCTCTTTGTGTTATGCCCTGCAAACCTTCTTTAAACGGCCCTGCCTAGAGCTGCAATGCCTTTTCTTAAGGTGAACCATAAATAGTTCTATCGCTTAATACAACTTTTCAATAATGGCTCATTATTCCAATGTGCTATACTCCCTTTATGCTTCAGAGCCAATCGATTTTTCTTCATAAAAATAGGAGGTGAACGATTGTCAGCGGGACTAACCGAGAAATTAAACAAGCCCCTTTCTGCAAAGCAGTCGTTTTGGCCTGCACTAGCGACCCTCTTTTTCGGCTCATTCGTCGGCATGTATCATGTCGTTTCGCTTAATGTATCGTTATCCGGCTTCATTGACATTTTTCAAACGGATTTGGGAAAGGTGCAGTGGATTGTGACGGGGTTCTCGCTCGCCTGCGGCGTTATTGCGCCTGTCAGCGGCTATGCGGGGGATCGGTTTGGAGGAAAAAAGGTTTTTCTATTTTGTCTATCCGGCATTACGATTACGTCTGTGCTGTGCGCCCTTTCATGGAACATATACGCGCTCATTGCGTTTCGAATATTGCAGGGCATTTTCTGCGGACTTATTCAGCCTGTATCACTGGCCATGATTTATCGGACCGTTCCGGCCGAGAAGCAGCCTATTGCGGTAAGCATTTGGTCGTTCTCCACCATCCTTGGAACGGCGCTTGCCCCGTCGATCAGCGGCTGGCTGCAGGACTATGACTGGCATCTCATCTTCCTTGTGACCGTCCCTATTGGCATTGCAGCGATTATGATCGGCATTCGGATTCTCCCTTCCAATCCTATTAATAAGGAAACCAGGCTGGATCGTCTCGGCCTTGCGCTCGCTGCTCTTGGCAGCTTGTCGCTATTGCTGCTCTTCGGCAATATCTACGCTTGGGGCTGGCAGTCCGCCGCGTTTTGGATATGCCTAGTTGTGGGTGCCGGAAGCGCGGTATGGTTCGTTATACACCAGCTTCGCACGCCAGCGCCATTGCTCCAGCTTCACTTATTTCGCAACAGGACGTTTACGGCAAGCTTGATTATCTCGCTCATCCTTTCCGTTGCGCTATATTCGGGCATTTACTTCGTCCCGCTTTATTTGGCAGAGATTCATGATCTAAGCTCATTCCATATCGGCCTCCTGTTCTTGCCGGGGGCGGCTTGCTTAACCTGCGCAACCTTCTTCTCCGGCCGATATTACCATAAATTCGGTCCCGCTGCGCTTGTGATCGTTGGCAGCGCCATTCTCATTATGACAACGTATATGTTCAGCCGTCTCCAGCTCAGCACAAGCTTGCTTACGATTATGCTCATCATCGCGATCCGCAACACTGGAACTGGACTCGCGCTGACGCCTGTAACCAACGCCGGCATGATGGCCGTCCCGAAGGAGCTGTCCGGCCATGCATCGGCGCTCATTAATTGGCTAAGGCAGGTGTTTAGCGCTATGGCGCTTGGATTGTTCACCTCGTTGTTCTATGCTCGGCTAGCTGTTCATCAAGCTCGCTCCTCGGAAAGTGAGTCGAGTGGCCTGCAGGCTTATACGATGAGCATTAATGATGCTTTCCTCTTGTCGGCTGTCATTATTGTAGCGGCGCTGCCGCTTGCCCTGCTGCTTCGCAAACGGCAGCTTTCCCGCAGCGATTAATTTTCAAACCCAAACAGGACTGTTTTGACGCGGCGGATGTATGAACCTGCAGCGTCAAAACAGTCCTATATTTTCTGAGGGTGCTAGGCTTAATGCTTGCGCAGCTTCTTCGATATTCGATTGCCGAGCGATTGCATCAGCTGCACCAGCAGAATAAGAATACTGACGCATACGTACATCACATCGGGCTCCCAGCGCTGATACCCGTAACGAATCGCCACGTCGCCGAGGCCTCCAGCACCCATCACCCCGGCCATCGCTGTTGCTCCAATTAGACCAATTGTAGCGATGGTCAGACCCAGCACAATGCCCGGCCTCGCTTCCTTCAAAATAACCTTCCAAATAATTTGCCGCCGCGACGCGCCCATCGCTTGAAAAGCTTCGATTACGCCGGGGTTAACCTCCAGCAGAGCCGATTCAATAAGTCTAGCAATATAAGGCGCCGTATAGAAAACAAGCGGAACGATGGCTCCCTTGACCCCGATCGTCGTATGTACAAGCCATTTCGTAATCGGAATGATTGCTATCAAAATAATGATAAAGGGTACAGAACGAACGATATTTATTGACGTATTCAACAAATAATAAAGCGTTTTGTTCGCATAAATATGATTCGGTCGCAGCACGACAAGGCTCACGCCAAGAAATAAGCCGATGATCGTCGAGAAAAACAAGGAATAGCCGACCATCGCCGCCGTTTCGCCTAACGCCTCCGTATAGAGATCCCGGTTTTCAATAAGACTGTCCAGGAAGCTATTCAGCATGCTCAATCACCTCCACCTGCATGCCATTTTGGACCATATACGCGATGCCTTCCTGTACGATAGCCTGGTCACCAGGCAAGCTTATAATGAGACAGCCAAACACGGTGTCTTTTATTTTCGTAATATTGCCGTACAAAATACTCGGCCGGAGCTGAAAGCGCACCGTCAAATCCGCTAAAATCGGCTCGTTCACCGTCTCCCCGACGAAAGAGATGCGCAGCAGCTGGCCCTTTTTTGCATGACTTGAGACTATCGGCAGAAGCTCCTTCGGCAATTCAACATCAAATACGCTTTTGGTGAATTTTTTGGTCGTATCCGTCTTCGGATTTGTGAACAGCTCCAGAACGGTACCCTGCTCCACGATCACCCCATCCTCCATCACCGCCACTCGGTCGCAGATCTTCTTTACGACATACATCTCATGGGTAATGAGCACGATTGTAATGCCGTAAGTGCGATGGATATCCTGCAGCAGATTCAATATGGAATCGGTCGTTTGCGGATCGAGCGCCGACGTAGCCTCATCGCATAATAAAATTTCCGGCTCATTGGCAAGCGCTCTTGCAATAGCTACGCGCTGCTTCTGGCCTCCCGACAATTGGGCGGGGAACGCTCCCTTCTTATCCTCAAGTCCGACAAGCGACAGCAGCTCGGTTACTCTCGCTTCAATTTGCTTCTTCGGCGCGCCTGCGAGCACGAGCGGTGCGGCTATATTTTGATAGACGGTGCTCGACATCAGTAAATTGAAATTTTGAAAAATCATGCCGATCTTGCGCCGCATCATCCGCAGCTGCTGCTCATTCAGCTTCGCCAGCTCCGTTCCATTCACGCGAACGATGCCCGTAGAAGGGCGCTCCAAATAGTTGATGCAGCGCAGGAGCGAGCTTTTGCCTGCCCCGCTGTAGCCGATAATGCCGAATATCTCGCCTTTGCGAATATGAAGATTGGCATCCTTCACCGCGTGGACGGCTTGATTGCCTTGCTGATACGATTTGCTTACACTCTCGATCCAGATCACGGTATGAATGCTCCTCTGCTAAAATGTTAAAAAAGGTCCCTTCGTTTAAGAAGAGACCTAACCCTTTACCTAACTACCAAGACGCAACGATATAAGTGCCGTATTTTTCTTCTACATATTTTTTCACCTGGTCGGAATGATACGCTTTGATGAGTCTTTGGAATACGGGCTTATCCTTGTCCTCGGTTCTTACTGCGATAATATTGACCCAAGGCGAATCCTTAGGCTCGATGAAGATCGCATCCTTCGTTGGAACAAAGCCCGCTTCCACCGCGTAGTTCGTGTTAATAACCGCTGCCGTCAAGTCGCCGAGCGCCTTCGGAATGAACGCTGCATCCAGCTCCTCGAATTTCAGGTTCAGCTTATTCTCCGCGATGTCGCGTACGGTCGCTTTAATGCCAACGCCTTCCTTCAGCTTAATAAGGCCTGCATTTTCGAATAGAATTAACGCCCTAGCGCCATTCGTTGGATCATTCGGCAAGCCGATAACGTCGCCTTCTTTGATTTCCGACACCGCTTTGATTTTCTCGGAATAGAAGCCGATCGGAAAATTAAGCGTATTGGCGATTTTCACGATATCAAGGTTGTTATCCTTCTTGAATTGATCCAGATACGGCTCATGCTGGAACGCATTGGCATCAAGCTCGCCCTCTGCCAGCACTTTATTTGGCTGTACGTAGTCATTAAATACAACGAGCTCGATATCGAGGTTATCCTTTGCAGCAACCTCTTTCACCTGCGCCCAAATCTCTTCCTCGACACCTGCCGATATGCCTACCTTTAACGTTGCCTTTTCACCATTTCCATCGCCCGCCGCCTCATTCGCGCCCGATTTGTTGCCGCATGCTGCAAGTGCGAGCGTTAACGCCAGCGTCAGCACGATGAATACCATTTTTTGCTTCATTCCAAACTCCCCCTGCTTCATAATGTTCAAGATGTTCAAGACCATTAAGCTTCCAGACAAACAAAAAAGCTCTTATTAAACAGAAATCGGCCAGTGTGGCCTCTCTGTAAAATAAGAGCTTTTAGTCGTCTAATCAGCTCAATTCCTCATTATTCCAATGTAGTTACTATAGATTAAATAGAAGGCTTCTGTCAACGATTTATTTATCATTTAGATGCTAGCGCTTCCAGTTTTGGGTAAATGGTAGAAGTGTAGTCTAACCTACTGCAATCAAATTAACCAGGCATCTTTATATGCCAGCATCCTTGTAAGACCGCATCATTATAGGTCAGTATCCTTGTAGGTCAGCATCCTTGTAGGTCAGTATCCTCTTTATCCATGAGGTTAGACCCTTTGCTAGTGGACAGATTTAGCAGGAAATTCTCCCGTTAAATTTTCAAAATGGAGGAAAATGGACCATTTAGATGGAAATTCTCCCGTTAAAAGTAGTAATTTTACCCCAATAGGATAAAAATTAGAATATTAACAGGAGAAATTCCCTCTATTTCTGATTTTAGCCTGAAATCCCTTGAAATAACGGGAGTTTTTCCCGTTAGTTTCGCAGCTAGAGAATTTTCGGCGGGCTGCGAGCGGGTGAGTGCAACGAGCGGGTGAGTGCAGCGAGCGGGTGCGGGCAGCGAGCGGGTGCGGGCAGCGAGCGGGTGCGGGCAGCGAGCGGGTGCGGGCAGCGAGCGGGTGCGGGCAGCGAGCGGGTGCGGGCAGCGANGGGTGCGGGCAGCGAGCGGGTGCGGGCAGCGAGCGGGTGCGGGCAGCGAGCGGGTGCGGGCAGCGAGCGGGTGCGGGCAGCGAGCGGGTGCGGGCAGCGAGCGGGTGCGGGCAGCGAGCGGGTGCGGGCAGCGAGCGGGTGAGTGTTGCGAGCGGGTGAGTGCGAAAAAACGAGCCCTAGAATCGCTTCAAAGGCTCGCTCTTATGTCGGGGATCCTATTCAAATCCCTCAAATAGCATTTCGTTTTCCGATAATACTGCTTTCTCAGCACCCTTCATAAAGCGCGAAAGTTGCTATTTCAATCACCGGCTTAAGACATTTATGACCTAGCAAGAATTTCTTCCTTTATACGCCGCACGATCTCGCTGACCGACTCCGTACCGAGGTCGCCCTCACCCCTCTTCCTTACCGCCGCCATGCCTGCATTTTTCTCATTCTCGCCTAGTACGAGCGTGTATGGCACCTTCGCAAGCCCAGCCTCACGGATTTTATAGCCAAGCTTCTCGTTGCGAATATCCACCTGCGTCCGGATGCCCGCTTCGGCAAGCGCCTGCTTCACTTGAAGCGCGTAATCGATATACTTCTCCGAGACAGGCAGCAGCATAACCTGCACGGGAGCCAGCCATAGCGGGAACGCGCCTGCGAAGTGCTCTGTCAACATCCCGATAAAGCGGTCGATTGAGCCATAAACGGCGCGGTGAATGACAACGGGACGATGCTTCTGGCTATCCTCGCCAATGTAAGACAGATCAAATTTCTCCGGCATTTGGAAATCAAGCTGAATCGTGCCGCATTGCCAGCTGCGCTTCAGGGCATCCATAATGTGAAAGTCGATTTTCGGCCCATAAAACGCGCCATCTCCTTCATTCACCCGGTACGGAATGCCGCTGCTATCCAGCACGCTCTTCAGCGATTGCTCCGCTTGATCCCACAGCTCCTCTGAGCCCATGAAATCCTCCGGCCTTGTCGAGAGCTCAATCTTGTATTCGAAGCCGAATACGCCATATACGTGATCGATCAAAGCAATCGCACGGCTAATTTCCTCTTCAATCTGATCTGGGCGGGCAAAGATATGCGCATCATCCTGACAAAATGTCCTCACGCGCATCATCCCATTTAGTGCGCCTGAATATTCATGCCGATGAACCTGACCGAATTCTGAAATGCGAATCGGCAGCTCCCGGTAGGAATGCAGACTATTTTTGAAAATAAGCATATGCCCCGGACAGTTCATCGGCTTAAGCGCATAACTCGTATCGTCAACGTCCGTGAAATACATATTGTCTTTATAGTGGTCCCAGTGGCCCGATTGCTCCCACATCCGCCTGTTCATCATAAACGGCGTCCGTACTTCCTCGTAATCACGCTGCCGCTGCAGCTCGCGGATAAAGTTCTCCAGCTCCGTACGAATCGTCATGCCGTTTGGCAGATAGAAGGGCATGCCCGGCGCTTCCTCGGAGAACATGAACAGCTCAAGCTCCTTGCCGAGCTTGCGGTGATCGCGCTTCTTCGCTTCCTCAAGCAGATGGAGATGCTCATCAAGCTGCGCTTTCTTCGGGAAGGACGTGCCGTATATCCGCTGCAGCATCTTATTGTCCGAATTTCCGCGCCAGTATGCACCGGCGACATTAAGCAGCTTGAACGCCTTGATCCACCCAGTGGACGGCAAATGCGGCCCTCGGCATAAATCGACAAACTCGCCTTGCTCATACAGCGTTATGACAGACGCCTCAGGCAAATCGCGGATCAGCTCCAGCTTAAGCGACTCTTCCATCCTGGCGAAAAACGCCGTCGCTTCCACGCGGCTTACTTCCCGCCTTGTAATGGACAGGTTTTCTTGAACGATTCTGCTCATTTCCGCTTCAATTGCTGTAAGATCATCAGTCGACAGCGGCTTCTCAATGTCGATATCATAGTAGAAGCCATCTTCGATAACAGGGCCTCTTCCGAGCTTCACAGCCTTCTCCCCATAAATACGCTTAATGGCCTGTGCCATAACATGAGCTGTACTATGGCGATAAAGCGCAAGCCCATCTGCTCCCTCGAGCGTAACGATCTCTACATGACTGCTAGCGTCAATAGGCTGGTTCAAATCTACAAGCTTGCCGTTCACTTTGCCCGCTACTGCGTTTTTTCTAAGTCCGATGCTGATCGACTCAGCGATTTGCAAGGCGGTCGTCCCATGCTCATACTCCTTAACTGTTCCATCCGGTAATGTAATTGCAATACTCATCATGCAGCCTCCGATCGAATTAGTAGAACGCAAAAAAACACATCTCTCCCACAAAGGGACGAGTGCGTTCAGCTCGTGGTTCCACCCTCATTCGATCTGCTGCTATACGTAACTGGCTGACTGCCAGACACTTCGCTTAAGCAAGATCCTTATTGAGCATCCGATAACGGGGATGACACGGTGCTATTTACAACCGCTCATTCCATCAGCGGGTTCCATAGCACGGCTGCAAAGGGGTAATTATACAATCGATTGCTGGAGAAGCTCTCAGCCTTAGCCTCTCTCTCTGGACAGCTCGCATTGATAATCATGTCTTTGGTCGATGCCTATTTATGGGTAAATTGTAATCCGATCTTTCGGATCTGTCAACCGCAGCAGGCTCACGTTATTATTCGGTGGAAGATCGCTCATGCAGGAAGTCGGACGGAGAGCTGCCCGTGCTTCGCTTGAATATGCGGTAAAAATAAGAAACATCATTGTAGCCTAAATAATCGGCGATTTCGCTGATCATCAGCTGGGATTCCGTCAGCATATAAATTGCCGTTTTCATCCGTTGATTATGTACATATTCACTGATCGTCTGATTGGTGACTGACTTAAACAAGGTAGCGGCATAATTGGGTGTCGTGTTAATGACATCGCCCAGCTCTTCCTTCGTTACCTTCTCACGATAATGAGTGGAAATGAACTGCTTCATGCTGTCTACGCGCCGATGCTTCTCGGATGAGATCATGCCGCGGTCCTTCTCCTGATTCAAATAGATTAGCGCTTCAATCAGCAGCGCCTCCGCCATCAGCTCATAGTAGGCAGGTTTTTCCTTGTGCTGGTTCAGAATTCCCCGCAGCCGCTCCTGCACAACCTCAAAGCAGCCAAGCCTTTGCTTATACGGCTCTTGCAGCTGAAGCAGCGTTAGTCCGCATTCCGCCGTGTTTCTTCTAAAGTTGATTACGTATTTCGTATGCACAACCGTTGGGATGCTTTTGCCATAGAACGGAATATGGTCTGGAATGAGGAGCACGTCCCCTTTCTCCAAAATAACCTTCTCCTCGTTCACCCAATATACACATTTCCCATACGTCACAAGCGAGAGGTGAAAGGAGTGCTCACGCCCCCCTCCCTCCTCGTACCAAGCTGCTCCATTATCCTGATGAGCATCCGAAATGGCTATCATGATGCACACTCCCTAGCATTATACTATAGTACATTTATTGTACTATAGTTCTCATTCTCTTTCGAGCATAAGCGTTACAATGAAAAAAACGAGGAGGCCTACAACATGCTAAAAACAAAAATTATTTGTACAATGGGTCCCGCTTGCGACTCCGTTTCGACGATCAAAGAAATGATCCAAGCAGGAATGACCGTTGGCAGACTGAATATGGCTCACGGCGAATTAGAAGATCATGTCATGCGAATGAATAATATACGGCAAGCCGCGCGGGAGCTTAACACTTTCGTGCCGATTATGATGGACATTAAAGGACCAGAGGTGCGGATCGGCAAGCTGAAGGAAGCTTCTTGCGAGCTGGTTATCGGTGAAGAGCTGATACTTACGACGGAGGATGTGCTGGGCGATGCGACTCGTCTTCCCGTTAATTACGCCGAGCTGCCGCTTGTTGTGAAGGCGAATGACCGGATTTTGATCGATGACGGACTCGTTGACCTTACCGTACTTTCCGTAGAAGGAGCGGAGATTCGTTGCAAAATCATTAGCGGCGGCACGCTGAAACCGCGCAAAGGCGTCAACCTGCCAGGTATCAAAACGACATTGCCAGGCGTGACGGAGCGCGACGTGGTGCATATTCATTTTGGCATCCAGCATAATGTTGAGATCATTGCCGCTTCGTTCGTTAGAAAAGCAGAGGATATTTTGGAGATCCGCAACATTCTTGAGGAAGCGAATGCGGGTCATGTGCAAATTATTTCCAAAATCGAAAATGAAGAGGGCATGCTCAACCTCGATGCGATCATTGAAGCTTCAGACGGTATTATGGTCGCACGCGGTGATCTTGGTGTAGAGGTGCCGATTGAAGATGTTCCGATGATGCAGCGTGAAATGATCAACAAATGCAATCTCGTAGGCAAGCCGGTTATCGTTGCTACACATATGCTGGAATCGATGCAGGTTAACCCGCGCCCAACAAGAGCGGAAGTGAGCGACGTTGCGAATGCGGTTATCCAGGGCGCTGATGTTGTTATGCTTTCGGGCGAGACAGCTGCCGGCAAATATCCGATTCCGTCCGTGCGGACGATGGCTTCCATCGCGAAGAAAGCAGAATCCATGATCGACTACAAAGAGCAATTCGACAAGAAACGAGCACAGCAAAGCACAAACATTACCGAGGTCATCAGCCAAGGCGTCGTAAGCTCCTCGCTTGAGCTCAGCGCGAAAGCGATTCTGACGTCGACAGAAAGCGGCTTTACTGCGCGCATGGTATCCAAATACCGTCCGATGGCACCGATCATTGCGATTACGCAGCATGACCATGTGCTGACGAAGATTTGCTTGCTATCGGGCGTTATTCCGGTAAAAGGCGACGTCGTAACGACAACGGACGAAATGTTCGAATCTGCGACTCGCAATGCCAAGCTGACCGGGCTGATTGAAGAAGGCGACATCATCGTCCTATCCGCAGGCGTTCCAATCGGTCAAGCTGGCGCTACCAACCTGATTAAGGTGGCACAGGTCTAACTTTATCACTAACTGCTCGAAGCTGCGTTGTCCAAGGACTGCTCAGCTTTTTTTCTATTTTGCTATCGATAGACATTCATGAAGCTTTCACAAAGTACATACTTCCGCGCGGCTTGCAGAGCTTAATATAATAATAACAACACTTTACGTTATGAATCCGAGGAGGAATAGGCGTGAAAAGAGAATATACCGTCCATTTCAAAATTATTCACGGCACGGAAACGAAGATGCTTACCGGGCTCATCTACTTAGAAGAAAATACGCAGCCTACGATTCAGGATTATGAGGCATGTCTGAAGCAGTGCGGCCATGATGTGCATATCGAGAATAGCGAGCAGTTTATTTTCCGCTCCAACAACCCCGCCGACGATTATCTTATTGATGTATTGGAAAATTACAAGAAGAACGATAAGGATTTGCATGCCGACCATCTCGCTCAAAGCTTCGTGAAAAGAACCCCCTTCCTCTAACACGACATGTCATTTTATAGGTATTTGGTCTTCAAGAAGGCTGTTTCAGGTCAAATGACCATACGAAACAGTCTTTTTGTTTTGAACAGAATAGACTTTTGTCCTTTTTCACAGTTGCTTTAGTACCTATTCAATTATAAGACCTTGGAAATATTTCCAAGTGGTGCTTGTTATGCTATGCTTTTCATAGTATTAGATAAGATATTAGATAAGCCATAACATTTTAAGAAGCAACGCCCATCTTGATCTATGAAAGTTGGTGCTTCGTGAGTACTGGTGAAAACATATCCCTGGTTGTCGTCATCCTAATTTCATTTCCGCTTTGCCTGCTCGCCTTCATGGTCATCAGGCAATCATTCCAAGATAACCTTGAAGTCAAACATATTTTGAAGAACGGCATTCCATTCGATGCCACTGTAAGCTCCATTCGGCAAACCAATACGGAAATTAACGGGTATCCCGAGGTTTTTATTGGTTTAACGATACCAAGAGAGCATGCGGAGCCTTACCGCGCTATCGTTAAGACAGTCATTGATATGGTGAACAATCCACAGTATCAGCCTGGCCACAAAGTAAAGGTCAAGGTTCTGGAGACGAATGGAAGAATTAAGGTCGCCTTGGAAGGCGTGCAAGTGCTATAGCATGCGATACAACGAGAAAAGACCACCATATTCATAAGGCATAACCATTTGCTTATATAAAACCTTAAAGACGACTTTCAACTCAGCCATAATTGAAGTCGTCTTTTTGATTTCTCGCCGTATAAATTCTTCATTTCGGCTCTACAACCCTGACATAATGTTGTCAGCGTTACCATAGTAAGATGAATTCATAAGTAAAATACATAAATACAAAAACCGGAGGTAATAAAAATGACACATCACACGGTGAGATTTTACGACTTTCATGTATGGGCAAATCAAATTATTTTTAATCGATTAAAGGAGCTTCCTCGCCATCTATACAATCAAGAAATTCAAAGCGTGTTCTCTTCGGTCTCGAAGGTCATGGCCCATATATACAAAGTTGATTGCGGTTGGCTGGACATCCTAATGGGTAAAAGCATGAATGAAGCTATGGAAGCTTCTATTCAAATCCAAGAGGATGCGGAGGCTTGCAGCCTTGAGGAGCTGGAAGTGAAGTACAACGAATTGTCTGTCAAATTCAAAACGCTTATTAGCGAGCATGAGGATCTGGAGAAAGAGGTTGTCTTGGATAATCCTTACGCCGGAATTTTGAACACCAGATATTCCGAATTTATTATACAGGTTGTGAATCATGGAACGTACCACCGCGGCAATCTGTCTGCTATGCTGCGTCAAATGGGCTATTCCTCGGTTATGACGGAATATGGACTGTTTATGTACCAGGATGAAGCAAACCCCAGCTTTCCCGCAGCTCCCTCCATTTAGAACAAAGGACGTCTTATACGCCAAGCTTCGATTCAGTCAAGTGAATACAAATAAAGCCGACCTCGCCCGAGGTCGGCTCATGTGCTGCTGTCTGTACACGATATGGACTGCTCTCTATTTTTTAGTGAATCTCCGAATGAGAAAGACGCCCTCAATGATCAAGCCTATAACAAAGCCTGCCGCCACCGCTTCAAGGAAGACAAGGAAGCTGACCAGATCCTCCCAGCCCGTCATATTTCGCGAATATACAGCCATTAATATGAGACCGAGCAGCAAGCCAAGGTTAGAGATCAGCCATAGCCGCCTCGCCCCAAGCCAGCCAGTAAAGCTGAATAAAAAGGACAGTATAATAGCTAGCACCATAAATCGAAAAGCATGCATACCGGTAAATGGCTGACCTAATAGGAGAAAGCGAATAATCCACAATAAAATACTGACTAGCAAGGAAGATGCTCCGGCTAACAGCCACCACCCACTGCTTCTTTCCGCGGGAATCCAGCTCATCTGAGGTAACCCCTCTCCTATAAAAAACGTTCTTGCTTATTAAACGTATAAAGCGCTTACTTTGTTTCGGTCAGATCAAAGAAGAGTGCGTGTACTCTGAATACAAAATAGAAAACCAGCTGTAACCGCTTCTCCTGAGATCCCAAATTAATAGGTAACGATAGTGGTTTTACATACAAAATATTCATATTATATCAGTAGTTTACTGGAACTTACTGTAATATAATGAGGCTGGAAAAGAAATATGAAATACAGAATTTATACGAAGCTATATTCTTAAGCAGCTTGGACAGGATGCGTCATTCAAGATTATCGCTGCTTACTATACTTT
The DNA here is from genome assembly GCF_057221575.1 of Paenibacillus sp. Y660. NCBI lineage: Bacteria > Bacillati > Bacillota > Bacilli > Caryophanales > Paenibacillaceae > Paenibacillus > Paenibacillus sp. Y660. The sequence continues at coordinate 15,195 of NZ_JBXBBJ010000029.1, forward strand.
TTAGTCAGGATGAGGTAAAGAATGAGGGAATTATTAACGATGCTTCACCTCCAGCACCTGCTTTACTTCCGCTGGTTTGTATGCCAATTCAGCGTATCAGCTCGGTTCAATACTTATCACATTGTATGTTTATTCATTGGCGCGCCAACTCTTGTCGTTTTATTATCCTATTATTTGTTCCACGCGCTCTTCCTGTTAAGCAGAGCAGGAGGTCTTGTTCCGGAATGGGACCACATTAGCATTGCCTTCTCGTTTATCTACCTGTTCCTCGGAGTGACGTTCGCTTGCGGAACTTATCAAGAGACCTATATTCGAGCCTTCCACTCCAAGGATTGGGCGTTTATTAGCGTTCATCACGGCCGTATTACGATCATGCAGCTAGCTAAGCTGATAGACGTCTTTCCCTGGCAGTTCCTTTTCTCTCTCGTGCCAGTTGTACTAGGAGCATCCATATCTTTCAATCAAATATTCGCTAATTCAATCCCAGTAGGCTGGTATACATTTGGATTGTTTGCTTTAGCAGCTGGGGCATTAGCCCTTCGAACCATCGTACTGCTGCTGAATTACTTGTATTACAACCCTAGCCGTAAGCGTTCCCTCGGCTCCGAGCTAGCATTCTTCCTTGCAAAGTCACTGTTCGTTTCCTCCGTGTGTTATATGATCGTGAAGTGGACGGTGAAGAGAGATATTTCCTCCTTGTTTCCGTTTGAGATGAACAGTATGACAGGGTGGCTTGGACTCATAAAGACAATGGCCATTCCGACCAACTGGTTGTTATATAAAGGCGAGATTATCTTCTTCCTTGTAGTCCTCATCTTGTGGATGCTCGTCTGGCTGCTATTAGCGAAGAATGAGGGCAAATTACTAGCCTTGCAAACGAATCTGCCGGAAGGGCTTCGGAGGTCTCGAGGACGTCTTGCCGCCATCTTTAGCGGCAGCAATCGAGTTCGCAATCTCGTGCTCAAAGATCTTATTCTCCTCTCACGCGACAGCTACCGAGTCATCCCTCAGTTAAAGGCCTTTATCATGGTTCTCATGGCACTCGGCGGAATTGGACTTGCAGTACGCGAATTAGGATGGATAGAGTACTCCGCCTTCTCTTTCTCAGCTCTATTCGCTGCTCAGTTATTCCTAGCATCATTCGCCAGCGATCTTGTGGCCAGGGTAACAAGCGTAGATGCGGAAGGCATGATGATGTCCGTGCTGCTCGCTCACTTGCGTAAGCCTCATGCCATAATTATCTCCAAACTGGTGCTTCATCTCTCCCTGATTACCGGTCTAGTCTTGTTCTCGACTCTCATACTCGCAGCCGTTATGGATATTACACCTGCAATGTTCGGCGTAAGTTTAATCAGTATGCTGCTGATTAATGTAATATCCAGCCTAGGCACAGTGGTCTCAACTGCTATGTTCCCCAGATTCGACTGGGAGGATGAATCTCGAATTAACACCTCCGAGAAAGCGGGATTGTTGGAGTCATTGCTGACTCGAACTTTCGAGCTCTTCAACATCACGATTATCGGAACGAGCGGAGCCCTATTGTTTGGCAAACGACTTGATGAAAGTATGTTTTTCTTGGTTTCTCTGCTGGGACTTGTGCTAACTTGTACCTTATGGAGCGCCACAGCGGCATGGCTGCTCAGAAGAACTTGGTGGAAGGAGTGGAAGCTATAATGCCAGCTATTCAAGTAAGCAATATTTCATTTCAATATAAAGGGACCAAGCAGCCTGCCGTTGAACAAGTTGCATTCGAGGTGGGGCAAGGAGAGATTGTTGGCCTTCTTGGCCATAATGGTGCAGGCAAGACAACAGTGCTGAAATGCATAACAGGACTCATGCAGCCATCTGAAGGATCAATAACTATAGCTCCTGTTGAAAACAAGGGCACATCTAGGAAAAACTCGGGTTGTGACAGTGGGAAATTAGGCTATGTTCCTTCTGATTATTATCTCTATCCCTTGCTAACTGTGGAGGAGATGATTCGCTTTACTGCCAGCTTGCATCGACTTGACGACCGAATCGTGCAAGAGAGGATGAACGCTCTGCTGAACGCCTTCCAACTGAACGATAAGCGGAATGAGTTTATTAAGACCCTTTCCAATGGGATGAAACAGAAGGTCGCGCTCATTACCGGAGTCATCCATTATCCTCCCGCATTAATATTGGATGAGCCAATGACAGGCTACGATGCAGTCGCAACTAAAGGGACTAAATCTTTTCTTACCCGGTATGCCAATGATCAGAAGGCAGGCGTGCTGTTGTCCTCCCATCGACTCGACGTTGTTGAGGATATTTGCCATCGCATAGTTGTTATCGATCACGGAAGAACCATTTTCAACGGTCAAATTACTGAACTCAAAAGGCTTGCGAATGACTCAAAAACACTGGAAGAAGCTCTGCTGCAGATGTCTTCCGAATCGGAGGAGTCTTCGTGTTAAATCAATTGTACATTCAGGCTCATTTCCTTCGGCAGCCTAAAGGCCACACCCCTCGCAAGCAGCTTATCTACGAGCGCCTTGAAAGGCCCCGCCGAGATCCAGTCATGGATCATAATGATCTCACTTCCGTTAGAGGCTTGTGAATCGCTCGATTCGCATAGAGCGCCGTCCGATCCCAAATCAAAAGTATCCAGCGTGCAAGAAACATGGATTCCCGGCTTCAGGCTCGCCTCGCTTGGCGCAGCGCATTGAATATTTTCAAAGGATGGGTGCTGGTAACCGAGCTGCTCCAACAGCTGCTCTATCGCTGCAAAATGCTCATCCTTCGTCTCATCCTGCACATACGGATATCGAAATACTTTTGACGGCCTCTCAACCTCTGCCTCCGCATATAACCGTTCTATTATTCTATCGGATCGCTCCAGCTGTCCTCTCACATCCAATAAGCTGATTGCAGAGAAGTCAGCACAATCGTAGCCGCGGCTGCCAATCACATGTCCCGTCTTAATCGCATGCTTAGCCTCTTCCCAAAACCTCTCCAGCGCTTCGCCGGCACAAAACCAAATCGCCCGTATTCCTTTTCCGTTCAAATACTCGACCTTCTCCATAAAATCTTCGGCAGGACCGTCATCCATCGTGAGGTACGCCGCTCTATCAACCGCCAACATAGCAAGAAACCTCCGTTTATCTATTTCTGCCAAAACACATCATCTATGTATTATACCTTATATTGCTCGCGAAGTTGATTTTGCTTATTATCCATATAAATGAAAAGGGCTGCTTCACAAGGCTATAGCCTTGCAAAACAACCCCTTCCATGGCCTTTATTCCTGCTTATCCATCACGGGTGCTTTCGAACCGCGTTCAATTCGCTCTCGTTCTGATGCCATTCTTTAATCATATTTTGATAAAAATTGCTTTCCTGCGCGCTTAATCCTTGCTTGTTGTCTTTAATGACTAAATTGCCAATATTCCGCTTCAAAATAATGCTCCGACGTCCTAACATGTCCATGTAAGTCAAGTAAAATCACCCTCCAGCTTATGTTTTCCAATCGGTCTATATAAGTATAACGAATGCTAAACCTATTGGAAAACCGCATCAGGCTGCGCTATATCTAATAATCCCGTCTAAGGAGGAATGAGCGGAAACTACTGCCAGCTATTCGAAAACATCCTGCCATATCCTCCTTTTAACGTCCCTATCTCTTCCAGATCATGTGAGCTAAGGCCCAATTCCCTCGTTTCTGATATGGTTCGTCTTCAATTCGGAGCGACGAATCCGAATATTGACTTTAACCGTTACTGGTGTGCTCGCGAATACTTCATTCCATCTTCCGGCGAGCGGAGCGAATTGCGCATAATGCATACGATACATGTGCTCTCCGAAGCCGAATACATCCAAGCCGAACCTCTTCTGTATGCTTCGAATCGCTTCGCTCATTTGCTGCTCCAAATAATCCGAGCCCAGCTTCTCCAGCAACTCGTAGCCCGAAATCTTCGTGATATCGATCGATTCGTCAATGCTTGAAACCGCGCCGTCTGCCTCCAGCTTAACCTGAAGCTTCACTTTCCCCTCATCCACGAAAGCTTTGATATCAGAATCAATATGACGAAGGCGGATAGACACATCATGCTTACGATACGGAATGGCAAGGATCGTCGTCTTAACCTGATTGCTCGCCATCATCACCATTCTGCTTTCCTCGACAGAAATGAAGCCCTTTAGCTTGTCCTCTGAGAAGATGCCCGCTCCGGTTATGACGATGGATGCCTTCGGCGAAACCATCTTAATGCTTTCTATTTTATCGGCACCCTTCATGGAGCCCTTAAGCGAGATTGAACCAAGTATCAGCTCTCTTCCTTCGGCCAAAAAGGCTCCCGAGGCATCGTATAGCCGGCTTTGGGGAACACCTCCCCTTGAGGAACGGTAGCTCTTTATTTGAGAGACAATTTTGGAGGAGGCTTGCAAGTTCCTAGGATAAAGAACCTTGTAAATTTGGGAGGCGTGAACGCCTTCCGAGAGTAAGACTAAGACATCCTCCCGAATAAATCTCGTGCGCTGCAGCGGGTCCAATAAATGCTGAATCCCCTGGCGAGCCAACCGTTCATCGATGATAATAACGTCAATATGGGAGATAAGCAGGCTGCGATCCAAGCTTTCGTTGAACCGAACCAAAAGATCGGGCAGCGAATTCCCTTCCAAGGATTGCACGATGGACGGCGTTGTTTCCTTGCTCTCTTCCGGCCGTTTAGGAATCATCGTCTCCACGGTGAGCCGCAGCTTGCCATGTTTTCCGGGCTCCAAGGCAATCCCTGTAATAAGGGATGTTTTATTCAGCTCCGTACTGTCCCAGCAGCCTGCGATAGAAAGCGAGGCGGCTGACATACATACGGCAAGAAGAAGTCCAGCTGCTTTATTCACGGCTCTCCCCTCCAATCCTCTCATCGGGCAAGGGTGTCTGAAAGATCAAGATCGCATCCTTCTGATTGCTGGCCCGAAACGGGGCGAGCGGAGACAGATAAGCAACGCCGAAGGATTGTATTCTAACCAAATGGACCAACAGGAAGACAGCCCCCAAAATAACGCCATAGAGCCCCAGCAGCCCAGCTAGAAAAATAAATCCAAACCGCAAAAGGCGAACGTTGGTGCCGAAGGTGTAAATAGGAGCAGCGAAGCCGGAGATAGCGGTCAACGACACCACGATGACGTTGATGCTCGATACGATTCCCGCTTGAACGGCTGCCTCGCCGAGCACTAAGGCTCCTACGATGGATATCGTTTGCCCGACGACCCGAGGCATACGCGTTCCTGCCTCGCGCAGGATTTCAAACGTAATTTCCATTAATAAGATTTCGATAACGGCCGGGAAAGGGATGCCCTCCCGCTGCGCCACTATGCTTGTCAGCAGCACCGTTGGTATCAATTCTGCATGAAAGGTCGTTACCGCTATATAGATGGCAGGAACGAACAGCGAGAAGAAGAAAGCTAAGTACCGCAATAGCCTCGTAAAGGTACCGAAAGCAAACCACTGATAATGGTCCTCCGGCGACTTGAAAAAATCGTTCATAACCGCAGGAACAACCAGCACAAACGGGCTGCCGTTCACAATAATAGCGGCCTTCGCCTCCAGGATGGAAGAACAAACCGCATCCGGCCGCTCGGTGCTGGATACAGTCGGGAACAAAGAGAAGCTTCTTGGTCTAAGAAGCTCCTCTAAATTGCCGGAATCCATCACGCTCGTCATTTGACTCATTTGCAGCCTTTTCCTGATCTTATCCAGCACCTTGGAGTCGACTCCTCCCTCCAAGTAGGCTATGTACACGGCAGTACGCGATTTTGCGCCTACTGCATATTTTTCAAAGCGCAGCTTCTCATTGATCAAACGCCTGCGGATTAAGCTCATATTCGTTTCCGCGGATTCGGTAAAGCCATCCTTTGGCCCTCTTACGACGCCCTGTGAAGTAGGCTCAGCGACCGTTCGGTTATCCATCTTCTTCACGTCTAACATAAGTATCGAAGACGCTCCATCTATCGCTAAGCCGGCATAACCGGCAACCAGCTTATGCGCAAGCTCCTTTAGATCGTTTATCAGCTCACAGGACAACCCTGCGTAATACTGCTCCATCAAACCTTCCAGCATCGCCTCGGTGGTGTTAACCTCTTCACTTGCATTCATATGCGATAGCGGCCTTACGATATTATCCATAATAAAAGGGACGCTCGTCATCGTCTCCAAATAGCAGAGCAGCCCGCTCGTTTCTCCGACACGAACCGCCACAACGGCAAGGTCGTCCGTACTCCCGAAAATATCCGTTACATAGGAGCGAACTTGATCGATCGACTGGATAGACTGACTATCCATCTGACTTTGTGAAGGTTGGTTTGATCGGTTCACTCGCATTGCCTCCCTTTTGTTTAGATCGAATCCAAATCAAAGCTCCCGTAAGGAGCGGAAGCACAAACTGAAACGGAATGTGCAGGAAATAGATCACAAAATGAAGCCCTTCCTCCGAATGCTCAGCAAAGTTTTTCGTGACGATGATTGACATTGCTCCAATCAACATGGCGAGCGGATAGATATAATTCCTGCTTGACCTCCGAAATACGAAAGACAACCCTTTGGCGCCTGCATATAAAAAAACGGTGCATTTTAAAAAAACGCCGAAAATAGTGATCAAGGCAACAAGAGCATCCATGCGGTTTATAAAATCCAATACATTAATGAGCCTTGCCGCATCCAGCAGCGGAAAAGTCGAATACTTCTCGTACTCCATTCCCATCGACCATATTTGCAGCAAATCAGAGAAGGCTAACATAATGCCTGCGCTTATAACCGCCCTCACTCCAGCCTTGCGAAATAAGCTTTTCCCGCCCATCCGCGGACACAAAACGAGAAACACGATCAGTTCCCCATAAGGAAACCACAAGGAGCTTTCGAAGCTAGTCTTGATAACGGGGACGATTCCTTTGGACAAAAAAGGAAGCATTTTTTGCACGTCTAGCGACCCGCTCAAGAGCAAAAGAGCAGCTATTGCAATAAAAAACAAAAAAATCAGTCCAATAATAACTTCCGATAACCTTCCTAATGCCAGCGTGCCTCCATACGTTGCATAAGCGATTGCGAGTACAAACAGCACGACAACGATCTCCTGTGGCGTTATGCGCAATAGCGTGGTCATGACTAATTCCAGCATATCCCTAACATTCCGTGCTGCAATATATAGAAAATAAATGGTGTAGCACAGTACAAACGCTTTTCCAAGTATGCTGCCCCAAGCTGCAACCAAGAGGGCGTACAGCCCTTTCGGCGACTCTGAAGAAACCATAGTCGTATAGAACAGAAACAATAAGAGCGCTGGAACGATGGTAATGACTTGAACCAGCCATACATCCGGCACCAGCTTTGGAGTCCCAAAGAGGATTGACGTGCCTAATAGTAAAACAAGCATGAGGCTATAGCTTTGAAACATAGTCATTTTATTGGTCATCGCTTATTCCTATCGCGGTGCTGCTCGCCTCTTATTCGCTGCGAATGCTGCGTGCCTTTAGAACGTTTATGGCTTCGCCAATCTTGAATTAGGGCAAGGATAAAAGCACCTATTACGATCAAATAGGTTTGCCAGCTATTATAAGCCAGAGACTGCTTATGGAACGCAAGTCCAAAGGATTCGCGATATACGCCCATGTCAAGAAGAGCAAGAAGCAGCGAAGCCAAGATAGCCGCAGCTGCTACGCCTATAGTCGTCATCTTGAACAACCCCATTCCCCATGCATGTATGTACCATTCCTATAGTTCACAAAATCGATGGTAATTATGTACAAAATTGCAGCATGCCTCGCGTTTTATGAAACAACAAAAAACCACAACCTCAGCGGAGGTTGTGGCTGATCGTACATATTAGGCTTTTCCTAGGATCTCATCTATTTCGCTTTTCAGTAATAGATATCTGTGGACGCTGCGATTAATCGCAACCTTCGTCAGGTTATGCTTAAGCACATACACCTTCATCTGGTCCTTTGTAAGGCCCAAGAGATCACCGGCCTCGGTTACGGTCAATACAACCTGCTTGCTGGTCGCATTAAACGTCTTTTTAACCTTTTGATCCCAGTCTTCAAATACTACCTGCATATTTCCGACTCCTTTACCATAGTCAATGATTTTTATTGACTGCACCTCTTAATTATAGCACGAACGGCGCGATAATCTTAGCAGGATGAAAATTTTATCAAAAAAAAGATTTCAATTCGCTTTCGGGAAGCTGAGATAAAACTCCGTACCTATTCCCAGCTCGCTCTTAATATCGATTTTTCCGTTCATCTTCTTAATAATGCTAAAGGAAACCATCGTTCCAAGGCCTGTTCCCTTCTCCTTAGTGGAGTAATAAGGCGTGCCAAGCCTCTTCATTTGCTCCGGCGCCATTCCGCTCCCATTATCGCTTAATATGATAAGGGCATGATCATTGCGAATGTCCGTTTTAAGCTCTAATAAACCGCCGCCCTGCATGGCTTCGATCGCATTTTTACCAATATTGATGAGTGCCTGACGGAACTTATATCGATCTCCTTGTATGTGAAAATCATGCTCTTCTGTTGTATCGACATCAATTTGAATATTGTGGTAGTTCGCATAGGTCATAAGTACATTCGATAAGTAATGAATTTCTTCATTGATATTGATCGCTTCGACGACCTCAGGATCAGGCTTGGCGAGCGAGAGGTAATCCGCAATAATCAGCTCCGCACGGTCTAGTTCCTCGAAGCATATTTTTCTATAGGTTTCCTTCTTTTCATTTTCGAGATTAGCTGTAGCAAATAAATGAATAAACCCTCTAATGGTGGTAAGCGGGTTTCGAATTTCATGCGCCACGGATGCGGCCATGTCACCGACAATTTTCATTTTCTCGCTCCTGACCATCTCCTCCTGCATCAGAAAAAATTGATCCTGAATATGGATGATATATGCGCAAATCCCCGCAATTATAGCTTGGAGCACATATGTTTGCAAGGTAGCCGTTGGCTTTATAAACAGCATCTCCATTTGCCCTGTTAATAAATGATACGTCGAAAAGGTTAACAGCTTAATGAGCGAGCAATACAAGATGACCACAGCTATCTTCCGAACGATTGGTAATGAACGAAAGCGTTTGTACAGGAAAAGATAAACGACAAAGCTTGGGATTATTGAGATGACATACACCCATTCATTTGGGCTGTGAAGAAAATTGCGATACAGCATGAGCACCACATACAAAAATATCGATACATGCAGTCCGCCATAAAGTGCGCCGATTGCGAGTGGAATCGACCTGAAATCATAGATTAAGCCATTTAAATTAATGGGAAAAGACATCGTCATCATAATGGCGAGCGAAAAGAGGATGCTCACGAAAAAACGATAAAGAAGCACGTTGCTCTTGGTTTTATGGATATACGGGTATAAAGCTAGCGGGGAGCATATGATAAATATGTTCAATACAAAATCTTTAAAATAACCTAGCATAAGTACCCCCATGCCCATCAACTTTTCATAAAAATTACTTTTTTAGAAATTACTTTTTTCTTAATATATCATAAAGTAAAGAGAAATTGGATATTAAAAATAATTATACCGCAAGTCCAACTTCTTCAATAGCTCGCCTAGCTTCTTTAGATAAATGATATAATAACCTTATTCGAAAATAAACCTAATTCGCTCGGGAGACCTATCCTTCATGAAACCAATTGATACCATGAGCATTGCCAAGTGGCACGAGCTGTTTGAGCAGCGTACCGCCTACTTGGCTGATCATACCCGGAACCCTTCCTTTGTTAAGGAAGCCTTATCGTCCATTAACCAAATAAAACCTGCGCTTTCTCCTGCCAGCAGTGGCCTGTTCGAGCTGAGCGCCCACCTTTATGTTCTGGCGATGCTGCTGAACAAGGCACCGAACCATGCTTCGAAGCCGGGTTCTTTTATCGGCTTTCACACGCATGCCGCTATTTCCGATATGGTGAAGGCGCTTGAGCGCATATTTGAAAATAAGGCTGAAGTCGCCGATGAGCCGAGCTACTGGCAGCGCATAAACGACATACTCGCCTATTTGCGAGGGCAAATGCTGACGGAAGCCAGCACCAAACTATATTTCTACCATTCGTATATCTCGCTTTGGCGCTTTTGGATTTCCCCCTATCAGCATGATTCAAGTCTATTTGCGGACGAGCTGCAGCTGCTTAAGCAGGCACCGGATGAGCTTGGCTCAACGCTTTCCCGTTACCCGTGGCTGCTTGCTCAAAGCTGGATATGTCTCTATTTGCGCCGCGATGAAGAAGCGCTTGCACAACTGAAGGAAATGAGCGGCAGCATCGCCGTCCGTCCCGAGGATCTGTTCCCGATGCTAGCCGTGATACAAGAGGCAAAGGAGTGGCAGCGCCTAAGGAAATGGCTTGTTGCCGCTGCTCCTTTTATGGAGAATCAACGGCTGAATAGTTTGACAAGCTTTTATCACTACTGGGATAGCGTCATTGAACATATTCCCGGTGCGGAGCAGCAAATGTGGGAGCCGCTTATTCAGATGCTGCCTTATACGAACGCCATCTATGTAGAAAAGCTGCTCCGACACGCCAAATGGCAGCAGTGGATCGACTATCAGCTAAGTACAAGCAGCGAGCCGCTGGAGTATCGCGTCAGCGTATTTGCGCCAATCGAGAAACATGCGCCTGAGCTGCTGCTTCCCTTCTTTCATCAGGCAGCGGAGAGATATGTTCTGCTCAAAAATAGAGACGGCTACAAAGCGGCGGTAAAGCTGTTTAAACGGCTCGCTAAGCTATACAAAAAAATGAAGGACGAGGAGCGCTGGGAAACGTATATTACGGCCTTCGCCTCACGCAACAGTCGGCTTCGCGCCTTGCAGGAGGAGCTCCGGAGAGGAAAACTAATTCCATGAGCATACATACAAAATCCATTGCGGTTCATGTTAATTTAACGACGCATGGCGACGCCCTTCTATATGGCATAAGCGGCACGGACGACTATTTAACCGGCCTCCGCTTAAAGCAAAGCTTGTTCGCCTGGCACGAGGCCTCCTTCTACGGTACGGAGCTTGCGGTTCAGCAGGTTCAGGGACTGGAGCTCGTTCTGCTTCCTGCCGAGCAGGTTCTTCCCTTCTTCGCGGAAATGAAGCTGCTTGAGCATGTGGAGTGGGTTTGGGGAGAATTTGCGGAGCAGCTCGTTCTGCTTGCACCTTTGCTGGCTGCGGAAATCGAAGCCAAGCGCTATGTGCCAAGCTTCTCTGCCTACAGGGCGGGCAAGCTGCAATGGACTTGGGATAACGCGGCGTTACAGAAGCAAATACAAGCAGCGCTTGAGGCTGCTAACGCGGACGACGCGACTCGGGAAGGGCTGCAAGCGGCATTCTCTGCTGCCCTATTCGACGTTTGGTATGGGACAGAAACGACTGCGGCCGATTTGCGAAGAGAATATCCGCTGCTCTTCGCGAAGAATCACGCATCGTCTGCGGGCTTGGATGCGCAGGCGTGGCTCATCGCGATAGGCTGGAAAGCCGATCAAGCCCCCTTCCGTCCATTGCTGCAGCTCATAGAGCCAGAGGAAATGAATACTCTTTGGCAGCTTAAGCTCGTTCTGCAGGACAAGCTCGACCAAGCGGTGCTTGCGCCGGTTCGGCTGTCGGAAGCAGGGGAAGCATTCGGCTCATGGCCCGCTTCCTGGACGAATGCTGTGCGCGAGCGCTCTGCCGGCTGGCTGAATCGACTGCGCGCCAGCCTGCCTAAAGAGCGGCTTTCCGGGCATGCAGAGGATCTGCTGAACGCCCCCATGGCAAATGACGCTGCATGGCGCTTCCTAGCTGTGGACAGTCCACGGCTGCTGGAAGCTGGCTGGCAGGTGCTGCTTCCCGCATGGTGGGAAACCGCGAGCCGCAAGAAGCCGCGGCTTCGCGCCAAGGTCAGCACCCGTGCCGAGAGTACCGGCGAGTCTTTGTTCGGACTGGATACGCTGATTGACTTTGACTGGCGGATCGCGATCGGCGAGACCGATCTCTCCGAGACTGAATTCAACGAGCTGGTTGCCCGCAATGAGCGACTGGTCCGCTTCCGCGGTCAATGGATATCGCTTGATCCCGCGTTGCTCGCGCAGATCCGTAAAGCGATGGCTGGTATAGACCGCTCCGAGGGACTGTCCTTTCAAGATGTGCTTCAGCTGCATTTGCTAAGCAGCAGCGAAGGGCAAGAGGATGAGCAGCCTGAACAAGACTTGGAGCAAGCGCAGCGCATCCAGCTGGAGGTCGAGCTGAACGAGCATTTGATGAAGCTCGTCAGCCAGCTCAGCCAGAAGTCGGAGTGGCCTGTGCTTGATGTCCCTGCTGGGCTGAAGGCAGAGCTGCGTCCTTATCAGCGCGAGGGCTTTGCTTGGCTGTCCTTCTTGCGGCGCTTCGGGCTTGGCGCCTGTCTCGCTGACGATATGGGACTTGGCAAAACCGTACAGCTTATCGCTTATTTATTGAATCTCAAGGAATGCGCAGCACATACGGATAATCGGCTTCCTGCGCTTATCATTTGCCCGACCTCGGTTCTCGGCAACTGGCAGAAGGAAATCAGTCGATTCGCGCCATCGCTGAGCGTTATGCTTCACTATGGCAGCAGACGCCTGGAGGGCGATGCATTTCATGCGGAAATCCAGCATGTCGATGTTATTCTTACTTCATTTGCAACGGCAACGCTTGATCAGGAGCTGCTGAAGAATTTCACTTGGGAAGCGATTTGCCTTGACGAGGCGCAAAATATTAAAAACGCCCAAACCAAGCAGTCCGCGACGGTGCGCAGCTTGTCAGCCAAGCATCGCATCGCGCTGACCGGTACGCCGATTGAGAATCGCCTGTCGGAGCTGTGGTCGATTTATGACTTCATGAACCCGGGATTTCTAGGCAGCGCCCATGGTTTTCAGCAGCGATTCAGCAACCCGATCGAGAAAGAACACAATGCAGAGCGTACCGCAGATCTGCAAAAGCTCGTCAAGCCGTTTATGCTTCGCCGCAAGAAGAAGGACCCGGCAATCCAGCTCGATTTGCCGGAAAAGAACGAGATGAAAACCTATATCCACCTGACAGCCGAGCAGGGCGCACTCTATAATCAAACCGTCAATCAGCTTATGGACCGCATGCAAAAGCTTGAAGGTATTGAACGCAAAGGCGCCATACTATCTGCGATTATGCAGCTTAAACAAATATGCGATCATCCGATGCTTCTGGCGAAGGAGCAGATTGTTGAGGTATCCGCTTCGGCTGGCGCGGAGATGGATACGGAGACGTTAATCAACCGTTCCGCAAAGCTCGAACGGCTGCTCGCTATGGTGAGAGAGCTGCGGGACGAGGGAGAACGTTGCCTTGTTTTCACGCAGTATATCGGGATGGGAGAGCTGCTGAAAGCGGTGCTGCAGCAAGAGCTGCAGGAGCCGATCCTTTACTTGAATGGCAGCACATCCAAGCTGGCGAGGGATCGAATGATCGAGAAATTCCAATCGAATGCGCTGCCGCCTGCCGAGCAGCCTAACGTATTTATTTTGTCCATTAAAGCCGGAGGAGTCGGGCTGAACCTGACAGCAGCTAATCATGTGTTCCATTTCGATCGCTGGTGGAATCCCGCCGTCGAGAATCAGGCGACCGATCGCGCTTACCGCATGGGGCAAACACGCGATGTCCAGGTGCATAAATTCATTTCGCTCGGCACGCTTGAGGAACGCATCGATGAGATGCTGGAGAATAAGCAGCAGCTTAGCGAAAATGTGATTTCCAGCTCCGAAGGCTGGATTACTGAGCTTTCGACGGAAGCGCTGAAGGAGCTGTTTACGCTGCGTCAGGATTGGAACACCTCCTAAATTATCCCATTATTTTTTCAGTTACGACTTGCCGTTTGGCGATTGATTGTGCTACACTGTTCCTAATTTAAATGAACGGAGGGTTCAGTGTGATAGACTATATCCGAGTTAGGTCTTTGCGCAGCTGCTAATTGAATAGCGCCAAAGCTCTGCCTGTGTGCAGAGGACTCAGGATAGGTCTGCCATTTTAAAGGAACCCATACATTTAGGAATACGACAAAGCGTGAAGGGAACAGCCCTTTCTTGCGTATTCGCCTTTGGAACGGAATTTCCATATGCATAGAAGAACCGTAGCTCCGCAGCACTTGTGATAGGTGATTTTTCGCCTACTCCTCGGGCCGGCTTCGTTGTTTTTTGCCCATGGATGACCCTTTTTTATCTGATATCCTCTTACCCATAACTGTGAACACAGGCAGAGCTGCCTGTGTTTTTTTGTTTGACCAAATAACCTTTAAGAGGATGATGAATAATGGAACAACCGCAGCAAAAGGCGATTATCGTCGGCGTTCAGCTTCAAAATCAAACTGATTTTGCTTACTCCATGGAGGAGCTTCGCAATCTGGCTGCCGCCTGTTATATAGAAGTAGTCGATGAGCTTAGCCAGAAGGCAGCCCGCATTAATCCTTCCCATTACATCGGGACCGGCAAAATACAGGAGCTGCTTGCGCTGCTTGACGCGTATGACGCGCATGTCGTCATTTTTAACGATGAGCTGTCTCCCTCCCAAATTCGCAATCTAGAGGCCGCTTTGGAGCGGACGGTCATCGACCGGACGATTCTAATTCTAGATATTTTTGCGGAGCGTGCCAAAACAAGGGAAGCCCAGCTTCAGGTCGAGGTCGCTCGGCTTCAGTATATGCTTCCCCGCTTGGTCGGTCTGCGCGCATCATTAGGACGGCAAGGCGGCGGGGCCGGCCTCAAAAATAGGGGCGCCGGCGAAACGAAGCTGGAGCTTGACCGCAGGCGCATCGAGGAGAGAATTACCGCGCTTCAGGCTGAGCTGGATAAGCTTGTCGCAAGGCGTCAAATTCAGCGGAAGCAGCGCCAGAAGAACGAGGTGCCTGTCGTCTGTCTCGTCGGCTATACGAATACGGGAAAATCCAGCTTGATGAATGCTCTCCTTGAGAACTGCAATCCCGGCACCAATAAGCTGGTTTTTGCGCAGGATATGCTGTTCGCCACATTGGAAACATCGGTGAGAAGCATTGAGCTTCATGACAACAAATCATTTTTGCTGACGGATACGGTCGGCTTCGTCAGCCAGCTCCCCCATCACCTAGTGAAAGCATTCCGCTCGACCTTGGAGGAAGTAGCCGAGGCCGACTTGCTGGTGCATGTTGTCGACTACTCCCATGAAGACTATGAGCAGCTGGTCTCTGTCACCAATGATACACTGAAGGAGCTGGGTGCTCAGCACATTCCGACCATCTACGCCTACAATAAATGCGATTTGACAGAGCATGCCTTTCCTGCAGTGCAAGACAACAAGGTGTTCCTCTCCGCGAAGAAAAAGAGCGGATTGGATGAGCTCATCTCGCTCATTCGCGACCATGTCTTCGATGACTACATGGAATGCGAGATCTTGATTCCTTTCAGCCAAGGGAAATTAGTCGCATATTTCAATGAGCATGCCCATGTGCAAGCCACAGACTATGAACCGGAAGGAACACGTATGAAGCTGGAATGCCGCGTTGCCGATTTCGAAAGATATCGGAATGAAGTAACCGTGCTTTAACAGCTAGAATGGCTTGTTTCTTGCGTCGAAGGAATGCTGTAAGCACCTATGGGTGCTTATTGCTCCTGAACACACCTGATTTGTTGGCTTTAAGAGCACATACGTGCTTATAGCGGTCATTCGTGGTGACTCATTCCTCAAAACCAAGCTTTAAGCGCATATGTGTGCTTATTGCTCCGGAACACACACGATTTGTTGGCTTTAAGAGCATATACGTGCTTATAGCGGTAAATCGTGGTGACTCATACGTCAAAACCAGGCTGTAAGCGCATATGCGTGCTTACAGCTCCTGAACACACACGATTTGTTGGCTTTAAGAGCACATACGTGCTTATAGCGGTAAATCGTGGTGACTAATACGTCAAAACCAGGCTGTAAGCGCATATGTGTGCTTACAGCTCCTGAACAAACACGATTTGTTGGCTTTAAGAGCACATACGTGCTTATAGCGGTAAATCGTGGTGGCTCATACGTCAAAAGCATGCTATAAGCGCATATGCGTGCTTACAGCTCCTGAACACACCCGATTTGTTGGCTGTAAGAGCACATACGTGCTTATAGCGGTCATTCGTGGTTTCAAGCTCTTGTTTTCATTGAAACAAATAAAAAGAAACCGTTCATTAGTAAAGTGGAGGTTCAACCCAGCCACATACCAAAGAAACGGTTTCTTTTTTTCATTTCATATTCGATGGATCAACTGTTCCTGTCCATGAGTACATGAATAAGAACCATTTTCACAAAAACGATCTGCTCGTACCGTGAATACAGCTAGAAGCTAGATGCTGATATCCTGTGGGTGCGGCTCGGTGATTTGCTCCGCGGCTTTGGCGTTGGCTTCAACCTGCTCAGCATCCTTGCAGCCCGGAATAACGGCAGTAACCGCAGGATGCTTCAAGCACCAGGCAAGCGCCCAGCTAGCCATCGTTACGCCTTGCGGGACCTCTTCACGCTGAATATGCTCCACTTCGAGCAGCTTCAGCCGCGTGTTTTCTGCATCATGCCTGTGGCGGACGTCCGTTTCGCCGAAGGTGGCGCCAGGCTTATATTTGCCGCTCAAATAACCGCTCGCGAGTGGAACACGTGCAAGCACGCCCAAATCCTGCTGCTGGCAGGACGGGAATACGCGCTCTTCCGGCTTGCGGTCAAGCCTGTTATAGACGACCTGTATGACGCGTGAGTTCACTTTGGAGGAAGCCTCCGTTTGATGAAGGTTGTCATTGCTTCCAATCGACGTACCTAGAAAACGGATTTTCCCAGCTGCTATTTGCTTATCCAGCGCAGTCCACAGCTCATCGTTGTCGAAGGACTGATCCGGTCCGGAATGGAATTGGTACAGATCAATGTATTCAAGCTGCAGCGCCTTCAGCGATGCATCCAGTTGAGCAATTACTCCCTCAGCATTAAACGAATCGGTGCGCGTAAATCGCTCGTGGAAGTGATGACCGAACTTTGTCGCAATGATCCAATCCTCGCGATTGCGGCGGCTGATATAATCACCGATCAAAGACTCCGAGAGATGATCGCCATAGCATTCTGCGGTATCAATGAGATTAATGCCAAGCTCATGTCCTTTATCGAGAATCATATCCGCTTCCTTTTGCGAATATTCACGGCCCCATTCTCCTCCAAACTGCCAGGTTCCAATACCAATGACGGATACATTTAACCCTGTGCTTCCCAGTCTTCTATACTTCAAGATCACCACTCCTTCGATTTGATCTAATGCCTGTCTCATTCATCTTACCATTTTAATCCATACGTAAGAAATAGCTTGGTCAGCCTATCTGCGAAAAATAAGCATTTCCTACCACCTTATTTGCTTGATTAGCTCCACCATTCTCTTCTTAAATTCCAGTTGAAGCTGCCATTTCTCGATCTCGTTCACGATGCGCTCCAAGCTTGTATACCCTTTAGCCAAGCCATTCAAACGGGCCGCAACGGTGGAATTGGTCAACTCTTCATGAGTGGGATACCATTCACTGAGCTTCTCAACGGCATTCGGGAACCTCTTCAAATAATATTTTTGATGCCTATCCTCGGCGAGGTGAAAATTTGAATAGGGAGCAATCTCCGTATCGGGCAAGCTTTTGCCCCGATCTACCCTGTTTTTCAAAACACGCTGAATCGCTTCTTGCTGCTGTCCGCTCGTATAAAACAACAGCGACTTATATTGCCGTCCTTTATAATGCAAAAACGATGGTTCGATATGGTTAGCCTGATTGTCCGAATGGTTCATTTGTTGCCCTCCATACGCTTGATTGTACGATCGAGATGAAAAAAAGTGAATGCTGTGCTACAATACTAAAATTGCTGAAATAGCACCGGCAACACTTTTAGGGAGGTTTATTTAATCGCCATGCTTATTATTGGAATCGCCGGCGGCACCGGATCCGGCAAAACAACGGTTGCGCGCTCTGTAATCGATCGTCTTGGATCGGAAAAAGTCACTTTCATTTCCCAGGACAACTACTATAATAACCCTATACATCTTAGCCTGGAAGAACGCAAGATGATCAATTACGATCATCCCTTATCCTTTGACATCGAGCTGTTGACCCACGACCTTCTTCTTCTTAGGGAAGGCAAAACTGTCTACGCGCCGGTCTATGACTTTTCCCTTTTCGCACGTGTCTCGGGCGAGTCGGTAGAGCTTAAACCGAACAGCATCGTCATTCTTGAAGGACTTCATGTGCTGTATGAAGAGAGTATCCGAAAGATCCTCGACATCAAAGTATTTGTTGATACAGACCCCGATGTCCGTATTCTCCGGCGGGTGCTTCGGGATATCGAGGAACGCGGCCGTACGATTCAGTCCGTTCACGACCAATACTTGAAGACCGTTAAGCCGATGCACGAGGCCTTTATCGAGCCGTCCAAAAAATATGCCGACCTGATCATCCCCGAAGGCGGGCACAATGAGGTTGGCATTCAATTGCTGTCCATATTGACTGAAAAATATTTGACCGATGATACGGTATTGACTGACGTTTAGTTGATAATGAACAATAAAAGAACCTTCAGCTCACTTTTTGAGTGGCTTGAAGGTTCTTTTTCACATCTGATAGGATTGATTCAATTGACTTACTCTTTTGAAGAAGCCCAATTGAACCGATGAAACGTAAGTTTAGATATGCAAGCTATCAAGCAATCTGTAAATCATTGCAGCAGCTTCTGCTCTGGTTGCTACGCGATTTGGTTGGAACGAATGATCGTCATTCCCTTTCAAAATGCCCGCAGCTACAGCCGTATTAATGGAGGCTTTCGCCCAAGCTGGAATTGCTGCAGCATCTTTAAACGAATGCTTCGCGCTTGCCTCTTTGGCATTCAAAGCGTTCGCGATCATCACAGACATTTCTGCGCGTGTAATCGTTTGGCTCGCTTTGAAGAACATTTTGCCATTTTGCTCGTAGCCTTTCAAAATGCCTGCTTTTACAGCAGCGGCTACTTCAGCTCTAGCCCATGCAGGAATGTCGCTGTTATCCGCAAAGCTTGTATTTCCTGAAGCAACCGGAAGACCCAGTGCCCCTACAATCATTTTCGCGAATGCTGCGCGTGTTACGGTCGCTGCAGGACGGAATGTGTTGTCCTCATAACCTTGAATAACATTCATGCCAATCAAACGATCCGTATATGGTGCTGCCCAGTTCGTCTTCATATCGGAGAGCACTTTCGGCTCAGCTTGGAAAACCGCAAATTTTGTAAAATGATTAACGCTGACTGCGATTGTACCATCTGCTTTTACTTCTCCGCCGACATAAATCCAACGTTTTTGCTGCTCGTGGTAGTAATAGACAGCCGGTTTCTTGCCCGATTGAACTTGCTCCGGCTTGTAATTGAAGCTGATTTCGACAGGCTTGTTGAACTTGCTGCCTGACGTGCTTATGAACTCAACCGTTTGGCTAAGCGATTCAAGCTTGCCGGCCGAAGGGACTTTGCTTTCTTCTACTACCTTCACGCTGATTTTTCCGTCAGCAGAAAGCGCGTCGGCTGGTACTTTGAAGACTACAACATCTTTAACTGAACCTTCTGTACCTTTAGAAGCATCCAAATCTACCTCTACCGCAGTAACAGGCTTCTCTGGCTTCGGCTCCGGCTTTGGATCTGGTTTTGGCTCTGGCTTTGGCTCTGGCTTTGGATCAACTTTCGGCGGTGGCGTTGGAGTCGGACTTTTTTCATTCACTTTGACTGTACGCGTTACTACATCCGCAGCGTTCCCTGCGCGATCTGTTACGTTATACATCACCGTATATTTTCCGACTATCGATGTGTTAACCGATCCTGTAATTTTTACCTTATCGAGTGGATCCAAATTATCCGTTACTTTCGCACCTTGCTCAACATAATCCTTCCCAACGGTCATATTGATAATCTCATTTCCAACAAGAGTAATGACCGGTTTTGTGCGGTCAATGTTGGCATTAAAAGACCACGAGATGTCGTTGCCGATCGTATCTGTTGCTTTGAACCGCAGCGTGTTCTCGCCTTCCTGCGACACGGTTATCTTGGTGTCGTTTGTGTAAGGCAAATAAGTTTTCCCGCCATCCATGGACAAGGACAATTTCGAAATGGTAACCGGCGCGTAGACGGAAGCATATACGCTTGCAATCACGTTTTTGTTCGTCCAATCGCCACTTTTGTAAATTTGGTCATCGTCTGTCTTTAGCGAACCTTTAAGCGTTAATCCTGCAGCGTTTTCCGCACCCTTCACCGTCGCATTAAATACTTTGGTATTAGTGACATTGCCGCGCGTTGACGTTGCAGTCAAGGTAACTGATGTATCATTTTTCGGACGGAATACAATCTTACCATCATCGCCGAGCACCAGATGGTTCGAGCTTTTCCATGAAAGACTCGCATTAAACTTCCCAGTTTGCGGCAGCTTAATATCCGATTCAAGTGCGTTCGTATTTCCCAAATCAATTGCACTCAGCGTTTTGCTAACTGCTTCACTATTGTCGTTCGGCACGCTTGTAACGAAGATTGGATTCGAATAGAACCACAGATCCTTATAGTTCCGATCATTAACTTCGTTAAACCGTTTCAAATGCATTGCTTTGTCGCCATTTCCATCTTTAAGCGTTTCGTCATCATTCGTTTTATTGTCAATTAGCGGTTCGCCGTTTTCTGTTTCACCAGCTACATTGACGTCAAGATTTGTTCCTCTAAGTCTGAAATACTGGTTCTTGCTTGCAGAGCCTAGATTATACGTAATGACATTATAGCCTTCCGCATCCGTTGTCCAGTCTTTGCTCGTGAATCTTGCAATGACCTTCGTCGAATCATTCGTATCTTTGTTGTAGCCAACTGTTCCAGGTGTAGTCATGCCTGTGACATCGCCAGCAATCAGATCAACATGATCTACATAAACGGCATTAGTAACACTACTTGTATGAGTATATTTTGCATTTACGCTTGAATCATCACTTTTAATGACAGCATAGTTGTTTGTATTAGGGCTTTTAAAACGAATCGTAAGCTTGAGAGAGTCGCCTTCTTTCACTTTAAGGTCTTGTCCCATCTCGCCTATGCTTGTTTCGTTTGTAATATTGAAATCTAATGCATTGATCAGATCGCCATGTACCGAGAACGATTTGCCTGATTTCATGCCTTTGAGCACTGCCGCCATATCATTGCCTTCTACCCAGGTATAGTTTTTCGAATACTCACCCGGCAAGTAGCCGCTGGAAAATTCACCGTTTGCTACTTTAAAATGTGAATCCGAGTTGGCAAAATTCCAGAACTTGCGTCCTTCACCAAGCAGAGAATCCCATACGCCGCCAACCTTCGCAACCATATAGTCAGTGCCGCCATAGGTCTTGTTTTTCGGATTGTTTTGATTCAGCCCGCCTCGGTCTGGCTCCATCTGATTTCCTGGCATGCCCTCCATCCCGAAAACGATGTTTGGAGCGATATTATTGAAATCGCGAAGATCAGAAATTTGAAATATTGTTTTCCCATCTCTTAATTTTCTTGATGGGTGATTTACAAACATGTAGCTTGTATTTTCATAATTCGTTTTCAGCCACTGCACAGCAGTCCGAGCATCCGCAGCATTTGAAAACGCCCGGTTATCCTTCTGATCCCATACAATTCTATCCTCTAGCTTAAACATATTTGCATCACGATTCGAAAACAAATATTCAAACTGGCTCGACGCCTTCATGCTATCATCCAATATGCCTACTCCCATATGATCATAAGTCGGCATATCCCACTCAAAGCCTGTAAACGTAATTTTGCCTGGATATTTACCAGAGTCTTTGAGCTGCTTGATTTTCTTAGTCTGATAGTCGACGATGGCTTGTGAGAGCGGAATCGGTCCGCCTGAAATATCATGTCCTTCATCATCCCGCCTCGAAGTTCTTAGGTGGTCAGCTATTGCAAGCCAGTCCAAGTCATAAGTCTCAAAAGCAGCATCTAACGTTTGTTGAAGTGATAGCTGCGCATCATCGGAATTGAAGGTGTGGGCATGATATTCACCCGTCATCCATTTTCCGTTGCTGCCTGCGCCTACGGTCTTTACATCTTGTATGTCAGTTGCTGCATATGCGGTTGTCGATGTGAAATTTTGTCCTAAAATGCTTGCAGATAGGATGACAGCTGTTGCCAGCTTGGCCCACTTACTAGATAACATGTTATAAACCTCCGTTATAATGTTGTTCGTACATTTGCCTATAGCATGCTATGCTACTAGTGCTGACCTCCAATTCTGTTTTTTTTGATACATGTTTAAAGTAATAGATTGTCCCCTTCTATGTCTATATGTTTGGAGCAAACCATACAATTTCTTAACAAAGTCATTTTCCAGCAAATAAAACAAATAAAAAAATATAATATAAGTATAATATTGTAATTTAATAATGCTGAGAGATTATGGATGCAAACGAAATGCAACGTTGATGTTCGAATGGTTGACAAGAAAAAAGGCCGCTCTCGCAAGAGACGACCTTTGTCATTCAACTTTCTAGCATCCGCTCGACATTAAGCTTCAAGAGCCGGCACGACAGATTTCTGGTGATTCTTGTTCACTATAAAGAGCAAGGAAGCCGCCATACATAAACCGAACAAAATTAAATATAGAGACTGTGCCCCAAAGCGATCGACAACCATTCCTCCCATCGCATTGCCGACAATGCCTCCAAGGCCCCATGTTACTGCTGCATAAACCGTTTGCATTGTCGCTTTCGTTCCCTCTGTCGCATAGCTATGTACAATTTCTACAGATGTGCCAGCCACGAAGGCAAACGCAATTCCATTCAACAGTTGAGCCGCTAGTGTCAATGAGACGTTAGCGAAACTAAACATAGTGAAAAATTGGATACTATAAATCAGAGCAGCTATGCATAGCAGCTGATATCTGCCTATTCTTTTGCTAAGCTTGGTCGCTACCCAGAACATAGGCACCTCAATTAAGGCAGCAATCGCATATGCACTTCCGATCCAGCTCTTATTAAAACCCAATTCCTTAAAGTATAACGGCAAGAAGTTCATATTAATGGATGCGGACATCATCATGAACATGCTTGTGATTACAAATATCATAAAGCGCTTATTGCGAACAACCTCGCCCATTTGTCCGAATATCGTCACTCTTTTACGAGTAATCTGGGCTGAAGGAAGCAGCATAATCGCCAAGCAGACCGTTATATTTAAGACGATATAGTAAATGAAAATATCGTTGTAGCCGAACTTTTCATATAGAATGCTTGAAGCGAAGGTCCCTATAGCAAAGCTTAACGCGCCCCACAGCCTAACGCTGCCGAATGAAAACCCTTTTTGGCTGGCAATCTCCACCGCCATGGCATCGCCAATCGGTCCTCCAGAGGATTGAAACCATGCGAAAAAAACGGATAAAACGAGTATAGCCGCGAGTCCATTCATAAAATAGAATCCCAAACTCAGTACAGGAGCCGCTATGGCGCAAACCATCATGATTTTCCGCGGATTGTTAATACGATCGTTGATCATACCCATAACGGGCTGGGCAACGATACTTACCAAAGCCCATAACGACAAAATGAGACCAACCGTGGTGTGGCTAAAGCCTCTGTCGCTAAAATAAAGGCTCGTATACGGCATAACAACGGACATGGACAGAAAAAATAAAAAATAATAGCTTGCTAATGACTTCACCTGAGCTTCTCCTCTTTTCCACAGCAAACTGACTTATGTGTTAGCTATTCACCCATTTGTAGTAACAACTGATTAAATTATAATATTCATCATTACCTTTTGCAAATGAAAAACATTTGTTATTATCTTCAACCTCATACTGAACATGGTTATTGCATTTCAGAACAACTCACCCTACAATGGCAATAACTAGATTAAGCTGGGAGGGATTCGGATGTCTGAGTCAAAACATTCATCTCTATATGCACAAGTCAAGAACAAGCTGTTGGAGGATATCCGTGCTGGCGTATATCAAACCGGCGACAAGCTGCCCACCGAGCCCGACCTCTGCAGCATGTATGGAGTCAGTCGAACGACCATTCGGTTAGCAATGCAGCAGTTGTACTTGGAAGGGCATATTCGCAAAGTACAGGGCCGAGGCACGTTTGTCACAAATAATAAAATTACGCATCGCACGCTTGCTCCATTGCATAGCTTCGCGGATCATATGCAGGAGCTTGGAAAACGGTCAGCGAGCAAGGTGCTCGAGACCGGCGTTATTCCCGCAGAACCGCCCTTTGACCATTTGCTTCAAGTACCGGCCCAGTCCCCCATTACTAAAGTTAATCGCCTGCGTCTCGCCGATGATGAGCCGGTTGTCTATGAAATGTCTTACATTCCTTGGCATGTGGCTCCAGCCCTCACCAATGAAGATTGCACCGGCTCCTTGTTTAAGCTTCTGAAGGAGAAGTATGGCAAGCCAATCCTTCGTTCTGTGGAAACGATTGAGCCCATTATCGTTGAACCGGATATCGCCGCATTGCTGCAAATAAAAGCAGGCTCCCCCATTTTCCGTATGAAAACCGTCGCTTTCACCAAAAAGGACGCTCCCGTTGAATATAGTATTGGTTACATCCGCAGCGACGCTGCAAGCTTCGTTATTGATCGCAGCTATCCGACTGAAATGTAAGACAGAAGGGGCCGCCTATAAATTGGCTGCCCCTTTACTTTATTGATCTTCCAAAATCTCAGATTGCCAGCCTAGCTGCCTGCACATTTGGTTTATTCTACGAATATCATGCCTTGCCTCAATTCGTGTCAAGCCAAGTTTTGCCGCAGTCTCCGCAGCCCAGCGCAGCAAATAGACCAACGTATCAGCCTGCGCCTCCTTTGCCGCGAAATCGAGTAATACAAGCGTGTCTTTCATGACGCCTGCGCGAACATAACCCCAATAAGAACCGCTAAATTCCCACAAATGAAACAATTGACGATCCTCAATAATGCGAAACTCATGAAGAGAATTTTCCAGATGCTTAAGCCATTCACATTCGGATTTGAAATACAGCGTATATTGCCGAATATGCCAATCTATACTTTGGGCTGCCAGCTTTACAAGCTCCTCACGGTTTTTTAGCGGAACCCAATTTTCCGCGGGAAGATCCAGCTCAGCAGGAACCTCGACTGTAACTTTCCAAGACTTATGACCCGCTGCTAGTCCAAGAGAGTCTAGCAATTCAGGTACGCCTACGGCTTTCAGACCTCTTTGCTTTGCAATCCGAATTAACTCTCTTAAGGCCTCTGGAGAGTGCTTCGCTATATCATTGCTGTGCATAACGACAATCGCCCCGTTAACAAGGCCGGGCTCAACCTTTGCAACGATATTCTCAGCAGGTACGCCTGCCCAATCTCCGGAGTCGATTCCTTCAATATCCAGATATCCGTTCCACTCAGCCAGCCATTCTAGATTTTCCTCCCGGTACGAGCAATAAGGAAAACGCATAAAGGTTGGACACGGTAGGCCTGTTGCATCCTGATAAGCCAGCTCAGTCAGCTTCAGCTCCTCTAGAAAGACAGACTTTGGCACCTGCGCCATCCGGCGATGATGATACGTATGGGGGGCAAGCACATGTCCTCGGGAAAGAATTTCTCTCGCCTTATTCGGGTACCTGTCGATCCATTCTCCGGTGAAGAAAAAGGTACCAATGGCATCTTCCTCCTCTAGAACATCTAGCCACAGTTCCAGTGGGAGCTGGGAAGGACCGTCATCAAAGGTAAATGCGCAGATTGCCTGGTTGGTATTTCCCTTCCAAACTGCTTCAGCCGTCATGTTGCCGCCTCACTTCTATCGTTTTATACCCTGTATTATAGACGAGGTTCTACCGCGATTCTAATATTGTCCTCTTCACATCTAATACAATCTTACTATTATTAAGGAAGGCGGCATGCAAAAAAAGGAAGGAGGCTTCGGCCTCCTTCCCCATTCCACACTTGCTTAATTGATAAATCTTATTTAACCGTAACACTTCCTTTATACATATTGCCAGCAGGCAAGCGCTTATTTCCTGAAGCAGTTGCCGAAGTTCCGCCGCTTGCATTGACCACATATGCGCTGCTGTTATCTAGATGGAACGTATTGTTTGTGATCTGAATATTGACGCCGTAGCCGTTAACGATCTTATGAATTTGAATGGCGTCAACGACTTTACTGTTATTGTTGCGGTAACCCGTGTTGTTGCGGATAATGACATTTTTACCCTTTACATCGATAAAGCTGTCATCCACATGCACATTGCTGATGCCAGTGCCATTAAACGTATTGTTTTCAATTAAGGTTCCTGTTGTTCCCTCTTTGATATCGATGCTCTCGCCTCTTACGTTCGGCCCGATTTTCACATTGCGGATCGTGTTGTTATTTGTAGCTTTATTGTATTTTCCCCAATCCTTTTCTGCCGTTCCAATATAGACGCCTTCCCCGTAGCCTGGCGCCGTTTTACCCGTATCATGAATATAGGAGTTTTGAATAGTTCCGTTTGAGCTGCCATCGCGGAAATGAACCCCTTCCGCTCCAATATCGTAGACTTCAACGCCATCGAGTATCGTATTGTTCGAATTGTCGAGTACGATTCCTTTTGCCGAATTTCTTATTTTAACATTTTTCACCGTCCAGTAATCCCCAGTGAGATGTAATTCATAATCGCTATTAATGCTCGGACCAGACAATATGGCAGGGTTTGTAGTACTTTGGCTTCTTAATACGATCCGATTGGATGCGGTTCCATTTGATTTGGCAGAAAAGATTCCTGTGTACGTTCCTGGTGCGAGTACAATTTCATGCCCCGGTTTGGCATTAGCCAAAGCAGTTTTCAGACCTGCAGCCGTACTCACATTAATCGTCGTAGCCGCTTGCACCGGAATGGAGTAGAGGGATAGCAGCACCCCTACCGAAGTAACAAACGTTAAAGCTTTACGAATTTTTTTGTTCATAACGAAACAGCTCCTCATAATATTAGATTTTTTTGATACTTCCTTACAATAAAATTAAAGCGCTTAAACTTTAAAACGTGTAAAACACCTCCTACACTACCTTTTTTTATATTATAAATATAATTCCACCATTTCACTAGATGCTTAGGCACTATAATATACATCTATTTACAGTTTAGTGGACACTATTTTCCTCGGATTTAGTCGGTTTTTTAGGTTTAGGTTGCTTAAAGAACAACAGAAAGAGGAAGGAGGCTGAGCCTCCTTCCTTTGTTCTGCAAACTGTACTTTCTTGGTGTGGCTATCCCTTGCTGCTTTGAACTTTCCAGTTGATCATCGCCTCAGATTGTTTCAGTCCAAGGTAGTGGCACATTAACGGAGCAAGCAGAAGCTGTGGTACAGTTTTGCTATTTTTTTTCATTGGCCATTGAGGAGGTTCACCGCAAATATAGAGCGGTACATGCCGCTCCTCGTCTTCCGTCCCGCCATGATAACCAGTCGCATTCATCCCATGATCGGCAGTCACGATAATTCGGTAGCCTTGCGATAGCCATAATGGAACCAAAGTTGCAAGCATGCCATCAATTGCACGAACCGCTGCTTCATATTGCTTGCTTTCCCCGCCGTATTTGTGTCCCACGTCATCAATATTCATCGTATGGATGTATAAGAAATGAGGGTCATAGGTTGTACGCAAATATTCGGCGTCAACGAACAAATGACTGTCCGGATAGTGATCCTCGAAATAGAAAATACCATGTTGAATCGGCTTGCTCTCGTCATGCTGATGGCGATCTGCGATGATGTTGTATGGCGCTGAATTATACAGCTCGCTAACCCAGTGATAAGCTGCAGCAGCCGTTCTTAAACCTGCGTTGGATGCGAGATGGAACACGCTCTGCTCCTGGCTTAATCTCACAATATGATTAGCCGTGATGCCGTTTCTCGCAGCTGGCGTCCCCGTTAGCAATACTTCGTACAGCGGACGCGAAAGACTCGGAAGCTCAGATTGAACCTGATAACAATTGACCTGTCCTTGCTCAACAAGATGCTCCATGTAACCTAAATATTTTCGTGCGGAATCATATCTTAATCCATCAAGGACAACGACAATCAGCCTTTGTGAGGTATCGATCATGCTCCCTCCCTCTCCAGATGCAAGAGCTGGGAATGATCCAAGGCCAAGCTTACACGACTATTTTCCCCTAATCGCAGCGAACGGCCGTCGTTAAGCGCATCGATAGTCAGCCTTACACCTTCTGCATCTATCGCATATCGGATAATATTGCCGAGTATGGAGACCGAATAGATCGTCCCATCGACAATACGTTTACCCTCGCTTAGCGCTTCATTACGTGCTTCCTCACTCAAGAGAATAACCGATTCAGGCCGAATAGCGAAGCTTTCCGCTGAACTGTCCACCTGCTCAAACAGTCTTAATGCCTCAGGTTTGGTCAATACGTTGTAGCTTCCCATGAAACGAGCAACAAACTCCGTTTTTGGCGCGGAGTAGATCTCTTCCGGGGCTCCCTCTTGCACAATGCTTCCCTTATTCATGAGACATACCCGATCGGATAAAATTAACGCTTCTTCTTGATCATGCGTTACAAATATCGTTGTCATATTAAAACGTTTCTGAATATCGCGGATTTCTGTCCGCAAATTTTTACGGATTTTGGCATCCAACGCGCTCAGCGGCTCATCGAGCAGAAGTACTTTAGGCTGAACGGCTAGAGAACGAGCAAGCGCTACACGCTGTTGTTGGCCGCCCGAGAGATGCTGGGGGTAGGCATTTCGCTTATCTTCAAGATCAATAATAGCAAGCAATTCCTCCGACCGTTTTGTTCTTTCTGCTTTGGCGACCCCTCTCATTTTCATCCCGTATTGGATATTTTCACTGACGGTTAGATTGGGGAACAAGGCATAGGATTGAAAGACCATTCCGATTTCCCGGTTGCGAGGCGGAAGATTCACGATATTTTTTTTATCTAAAATAATTTGCCCGCCATCTATTTCCGTCAGGCCTGCAATACAGCGAAGCAGCGTGCTCTTCCCGCAGCCCGATGGCCCGAGCAGCGTCACGAGCTCTCCCTCGCGGATTTGCAAATCAACACTGTTCAGCACATTTGTGCTGCCAAATTGCTTATGAATGCCCTGCAGTTCCAAATACGCGTTCATCCTTGAATCCCCTTATTCATTTTTTGGCCAAGCTTCATTAGGATCATAGATAGCACTAAAATAAATATGAAATAGGAAATCGCGATTGCACTGGCCATGTGTCCGCTTTCTCCGAGCCGTTGATAAAGGTAAACCTGTATCGTATGAATATGTCCGCCGACCAGCATATTGGTCAGGACAAACTCGCCGAATAGCACGGAAAAAGATAATAATATTGAGGTAATAACGCCCGGCCATATGTTCGGCAGGATTACGTTAACGAACGCTTTTGTTCGACTAGCACCAAGCATTTCTGCTGAGTTAAGCAGATCAACCGCTGACACGGTAAGCAGGCTGTTGCGAATACCTTGATACATATAGGGAAGAATGACGACAAAGTAGGCCCCTATTAAAATATAAGCTGTTCCAGCAATATCAATTGGACCGGAGGAGTAAGCACGAATGAGTCCGACCGCTGCCACGACGCCAGGTACAGCGTATGGAAGAACAACGATCCCCTTCATAAACGTCTCCCACTTTGGCAAGTAAACCGTAATGATAAATACGGCAGGCAGCATAATGACCAAGCTAAGCGCTACGCTTATAGCACATAAATATAGAGAGGTCCACAGCGCATCCAGAAACCGAATATCTTGAAACATCTCGCTGAACCATTCCGTCGTCCAGCGTGTAGGAAGGATGGTCGTCTGCCATTCTTTGGCGAACGCATAGATGAGAGTACCTAGTAAGGGAAGCAGCAAATAAATCATGAGCGCCAGCATCAGCAGCCGATGCGTCAAGCCCGTCTTCTTCACGGTGTTCGCCATCACAGCTCCTCCTTCACAACGGCCGCCAAT
Organism: Paenibacillus sp. Y660; assembly: GCF_057221575.1. Classification (NCBI taxonomy): domain Bacteria; kingdom Bacillati; phylum Bacillota; class Bacilli; order Caryophanales; family Paenibacillaceae; genus Paenibacillus; species Paenibacillus sp. Y660. The sequence goes on from NZ_JBXBBJ010000029.1 coordinate 45,127, forward strand.
TGTCGCATCGATTGCCGGCGCTTACGGACTTTTACTGTGGATGAATTCGATTGAAACAATTGGGAACGCTGGACCATTTTATGATTAAGAAAAACGGCCAATAAGGTAGACAACGCTAGAATAACCGCAAGGGCATTGCCAAGCTGCGGCTCGTTCACAACATCACCCGATACGAGGGAGCCAATCCTAATCGCAAGCAAATTATAATTTCCCCCGACCAAAGCATAAGCCGTTGAATAAGCGCCCATCGCGTTCGCGAAGAGAATGCCTAGCGTTCCGAAGACGGCTGGCGTCAGAACCGGTATGCCGATTGTGGTCCAAAATTTCCAATTGCTCGCTCCGAGCAGAGATGCCGCCTCTTTCCATTGATCGCGAATCCCATAGAAGGAGGGATACAGCAGCAGCAAGGCAAGCGGAACCTGAAAGTAAACATAAACCAAAATAAGTCCTGTCCAGCTATACAAATCAAAATCGGTAAATACATCCCAGCCCCACTGCTTAAAAAGGAGCGTAAATACCCCATTGCTGCCCAGCAGGATAATATAAGCAAAGGCGAGCGGAACACCTGCAAAATTCGAGGTCATATTGGAGAGCATAAGTAGCCGATCACGCATCTTTGGCGAGAATCGCGTGATGGAGTAAGCGCAAATGAGTCCGATAACGATACCAATCACACTTGCGGATAAAGAAATGAGCAGGCTGTTCTTAATCGCTTTTAAATAGTACTCACTTTGAACAATTCTAGTGTAAAAGCTGAACGTAAAGCCCGAACCATCTTCCTGTTTTAAGCTCCCGGTCAGCATAGACATGATCGGAGCGAATTGAAACGCGACAATCATCACTACAAAAGGGACTAGTCCCAGAAATATCCACCGATTTCTACGCCTCATGCCTGCATACTCTCCTCCTAATAAATAAAAAGGGGCGTCTTCGACAAGAAGACGAAGACGCTCCCTTATAGGCTATCCTGTTTAAGCTTGAAGCTTTCAGCAATTAGTTCATGTGTACAAGAACACGTTCCTGCCAAAGCTGCGGCAATTTTTTAGCCGTTTCTTCCCAAACCTTGAAATCGCCAACTGGCTTAACGTTAGCGTACGCATCAGCAGGCAGCAGCTTTGCCGCTACGTCATCAGGAAGCTTAACGCTTTCGCGGATCGGTCTTGCATAACCCTTAGCCAAGTTGATCTGACCTGCATCGCTCAAAATATATTCGCGAGCCAGCTTCGCCGCATTTGGATGCGGAGCGTATTTGTTGATGATTGTGGCGTAACCACTCACAACGCTGCCTTCTTTAGGAATAGCTACATTGAATTGATCCTTACCCAACTGATCTCTATTGTTCAGGGCGTTAAAGTCCCATAGAAGCGTAACCTCAACTTCACCTTTTTCGATATTTGCCAGGCTTGCTTCCGCATTGGATAGGCGGCCATTCTTCGCAAGTTCCTCGAAATAAGCAATTCCCGGTTCAATATTGGACTCGTCTCCGCCAAAAGCAATCGCAGCAGCCAATACAGCCATTTGTGCTTGCGCGGCTTTCGTTACGTCGCCAACAATGATTTTGTAAGTGCCGTTTTTAAGATCTTCCCAGCTTTGGGGCGGCGTTTGGACAAGCTTTGTATTGGTTAGGAACGAAATCGAACCTTGGTATCCTACGATCCAATGCCCGTCTGTATCTTTAGCCCAATCGGGAATTTCATCCCAATAGGAAGTTTTATAAGCTTGCGTTACACCTTTATCTATCGCAACCGATCCGAATGCAATACCTACATCGCCGATATCCGCAGTCGGCTTGTCTTTCTCAGCCTCAAACTTGGCGATTTCCTCCGCGCTCGACATATCCGTATCTGTGTGCGATAGCGAGTACTTCGTTTGCAAATCAACCCAAGTGTCCTTCCAGTTCGCCCAAGTATCCGGCATTCCGACACTTACGACAGTGCCTTCTTCCTTCGCGTTTTTCTCCAGATCAGCTAGCGAGACTTCTTCAACTACAGCACTCTCATTAACTGCTTCTTCTTTGTTATTACCCCCACATGCAGCAAGCAATAGAACGAACACAGATAGAACAAGGCCTACAACTAACTCTTTCTTTAACCAAAGTTTCATAATCTCTCTTTCACTCCCATGTGGAATAATGTGGGTTGTTATGAATTCTTGTTGTTTTACCCTTTTAAAGTATAGATCTTCATTATTTTCTCTAGGTTATCTAAAATAAGCAGATTTGTTAAAACAATGTATGAATGTGGTAAATTTTCGCGTTCGCGATTCAAAAACTCAGGGGAAGCTTCATCTATATGCTAATAGCAGGCCATGTTTTGGGCAAAATAAAAAAGAGCATCTATCAGGGTGCTCTCTCAATGTTTAGTTCAATCTATATACGATTTCATAAGCTAGATTGCTCGTATGCCTGCATTTATTTTTTCCATGATTTTGGCTGCTGCTTCTTCGGAATTTTATTCGAAACAATTGGGAAGGTTTTCAAGCTATAGTTATCCGCTAGTTAGGTCTTCTATTCATAAAACGATCAGCATTTCTGATAAATCCATACTTTTCGTAGAGTCCATGACCATCTAACGTACCGAGCAAACCCATCATTCCTTCATATTCTTTTGTTATTACTTCTATCAATTTCTTCCCTAAACCCGAACCCCTATATTCTTCATCAATGAAAACATCACATAAATAATAAATCGTTGCCCAGTCCGTGACTACACGGGCAAAACCGACCTGCTTATCTTCATGATATATTCCATAGCAAACCGAGTTCTTTATGGCTTTTTCTGTTATTTCAGCTGGTCTTTTATTCGCCCAGTAGCTCCTGGACAAGAAACCACAAATCGTTTCGATTTTAAGCTTTGATTTATCATCGCTTATTAAAAAACCTTTATACATTAATTCCATACTAACACCCCGACTTCCCAACGAAATATTTTATATTTAAATTTCTTCAAAGCATATGGAAGTCCTCCTTATAATCGTGCTTACTCATCTAATCTGCCCGGATGTCTTATGTATTTTAGTTCCCGAAACGCCTTTATTTTTAACGAATTTAACAAATAAATACCGAACAATCGGGCCCACAACGATGAGCTGAAGAGGAAAAGCAAAAATAAAATTTTTAAATACTAAAGAAAAGTAACTGGCAAGCAAGGATTCTCCAATTAGACTGTCGGAAAAGTAAGCACTCCCCAATCCATAAAGAGACATACAAAGTACCATTCCACTCACCATAAAAAATGCAAGGGATAGAATTACAAATACCTTCTTAGACTTGTCATATGGTAATGAAAAAGCGATTTTTTTGGCCACTGGGCCGACAATAAATAACTCCAGTACGAACGCAATAATAAAGACTAGAACAAGTTGAGTAAGTATTTCTTTCAAGGATACCGTGCCAATCAAGCCGTGTGTAAATAAATTATAAAATGTCATGAATACAACCATCCCACAGCACATCATTAGCCCAAAATAAAAATCTTCTTTCTTAGTTGTTGGCATTTTCCATCATCCTTTCTAATTACCCCTGCTATTATAGCGATAATGGAAACCTCCACATAAGTGAACATTCTGTGGACATTTTTATAAAAACCGCATCCCTATGAGAATGCGGTTGGTCTGCTAGCAGCTTTAGTTGACCACGGCTTTGCGGACGGATTCATTGAGCTCATATGAATCGTTCACCTGATGTCCCCCTTTCATTAGTAATACAATTGAGGAGCCCGTTATTTTTCACGCTGCAAAAATAAGTTTGGGACAATTGCTTAAAAAGGGGAGCACAGCGATTCTTTTCAGTATGTCCGTCTGCTAGAAACGGTATCAGTCCGATTTCACTTCTCTAAAGCTTTAGTCCGTACAAAATAAAAAACGGATAATGAACAGTTGCCCGTTCCATTACCCGTTCTTTTGCTACAAGAGCCCCATCAACATTCCCCCTGCAGCACCTGTCAGCACTATTATCCATGGGGGGAGCTTCCAAAAAACCAGCATTACAAACAAAACGCTTGCTAGTACAAAATCCATTGGATCCAAGATCGCGGTAGTCCATAGCGGATCGTATAAAGCAGCTAATAAAATACCAACCACAGCGGCATTAATTCCCACTAATGCTCCTTGTACTTTCGGACTGTTCCTTAGTCCATTCCAAAACGGGAGCGTACCGACAACAAGAAGAAATGCTGGCAAAAATATGGCTACCGTCGCAACGACCGCTCCTGATATGCCTCCAGCCATCGCCCCAAGGTAGGCTGCGAATGTGAACATTGGACCTGGGACAGCCTGCGTGGCCCCGTATCCTGCCAAAAAATCCTCCTGGCTAACCCAACCCGTAGGAACGACTTCACGCTCTAAAAGCGGAAGCACGACATGACCTCCACCGAACACCAAAGAGCCAGAGCGGTAGAAGCTGTCAAACATCGCCAGCCAGCCGTTTTCAACCGATTGTCTAAGAAGCGGAAGTGCAACTAGGAGACCAAAAAATAAAACTAGACATATGACGGCAATAACTCGACTGATTGCAATTTGAAGCTCAGGAGTCCCCTCCGCTGCTTTCTTCCGATATAGCATCAACCCTATAACACCTGCAGCAATAATGATAAACACTTGGCTGTAGACGGTTTGCCATAACAATGTAATCGCTGCAGCGATTATAGCTATTGTGACTCTGTCTCGATCCGGTGTAAGCTTCTGCCCCATTCCTAAAATAGCATGGGCTACAATCGCAACAGCTACAATCTTTAGTCCGTGAATCCAACCTGCACTGCCAATATCGTAGCCTTGAAGCAGGAAAGCAAACGCTACTAATGCGATGACTGAGGGCAGTGTAAAGCCTAACCATGCTATTATCCCCCCCAGCAGTCCTGCCCTTACAATACCGATACCGATTCCAATCTGGCTGCTGGCCGGTCCCGGGAGAAATTGACAAAGTGCAACTAAATCGGCGTAACTTCGTTCATCCATCCATTTTCGACGGCGTATGTACTCGTTATGGAAATAACCAAGATGTGCGATCGGTCCCCCAAATGAGGTGAGCCCCAGTTTTGTGGATACACGTAACACTTCTAGAAGATCTACAACTTTCCCCTTTTTCACATCTCTTTGTGCCTCTTTTTGATTAGGATCCATTTAGACTGATTACTCCTTTTCCTTCTTCACATTCTGAAACAGGTTTCTAAGCGCTCCAAGATCCAAATAAAGCATCACCGCTGGCATGGTGTAGGATATGAATTTGAATATGATATCGAAAGTTGATTTTATTCTATCTTTATCTTTCATTCTCATTCAATCCTGTTTACAAAAAATAAACAAATGCATTCATAATAATCTTCAAATGGGAAAAGTCCCGAAACACAAAAACACCCTTCCAACTTCCAATTGGGAAGTGAAAGGGCTGAAGAGCTTACTTTCTAGTTATCTGGTATTTCGTCAACCAAACGGAGACGCCTAGTGACCCAGCATCGTCGCCGGGTCCGGATTGTCCCCGCTGGCGGTTACATCTTCTTTCTGCTGCTTCGGTTTACGCAGAAGGAGCGTCAGTGCGACGCCCGCGGTCGTGAGGCACGCGGACAGGAAGAACGTGTCGCCGTAACCCGCGACGACTGCGTTCAGCGGATTTGCGTCCGCTCCCGCGCCTGCGGCGTGGGAAGTGATTTGCGTCGTCAGATAACCCGTCAGGCCCGCAACCGCGAACGAGACGACGACTTGCTGAGCTGCTGTTGTCAGCGGTGTAACGCGGCTCACCAGACGGCGAGGCGCAGAGTTCAGGACATGCGTGTTGAGCGGCATCATGGAGAAGCCCATGCCAAGACCCATGATGCTGATGCACAGGATGACAACCCACAGCGAGGTATCCACCGATATGCCGGATAAGATGAACAGGGAAATGGATACGACGGCAAGACCGGCGAAGGCGAGCGGACGCGCGCCGATCTTGTCGAACAACCGGCCGCTGATCGGCATGCCGATTGCCGCGCATAGCGCATAAGGCATCAGGATCCAACCCGTTTCAAGCGCGGTGTAGTGCATGACGCTTTGCAGGTACAGCGGCACGATCAGCATTGCGCCGAACAGCGCGAGCTGTACGATCCACGTCAAGATGATGCTGCGTGTAAAGTCGGACGACTTGAACACTTTTAGCTCCAGCAGCGGCTGCTTCTGTGCCAGTTCCACGAAGATGAAGAGGATGAGTGCAATGCCGCCGACGGTCAAGCCCGTGATCGTCGAAGCACTGGACCAGCTGGTTCCGCCTTCGCTTACGCCGTACGCCAGCATGGAGAAGGCGATCGGCGCGAGGCACATGCCGATGACGTCCAGATGCGGCGCCGCATGGCGTTCCGATTTCGGCAAATATTTATATCCGAGAATGAAGGCTATAATGCCGATCGGCAGATTGATGATGAAAATCCAGTGCCAGCTGACAGAATCGACCAGCCAGCCGGATAGCACCGGACCGAATGCCGGCGCCATCAGCATTGGGATGCCGAGTACCCCCATGATGGATCCGAGGCGCCCTGGAGGCGCGAGCTTGAACACCATGGCCATCCCGATCGGACCCACCATGCCGCCGCCCAAGCCTTGAATGATGCGGTAAATGATCAGCTGTTCCGGCGTTTGCGCGATGCCGCACAGCACGGAGCCGATTGTGAACAGAACGATTGTAATCATGAAAATTTGCTTGGAGCCGAATTTATCGGTCATCCAGCCTGCAAGCGGGATAACGGCGGATAAGGCCAGCGTATAGCCCGTAACGGTCCATTGGATCGTCTTCAGATCGGTGTCGAAGTATTCAACAAGTTTCGGAATGGCATTATTGACGACGGTGCTGTCCAGAATAACCATGATCATGGCGACAATAATCGCCATGAGCTGCGGCAGAATGGCTTTTAGCGAGAAGTCGTCACCGCCGACTGGAATCGGTTTTGTTTGCATAGGGGCTGACATATGTCCCTGCTTTCTGCTCATCGAGCGTTTTATGGATAAAAATAATGGTCGTGGAACAAATTGATCTGGTCGCAGGTGGACACAGGCACGCAGAAAAAGGAGTCGTCGCGGGATTCTTGCTTACAGCCGCCCTTGATGACGGCTCCGAAGATTTGCTGAATCATGAGCAGCAGTTGATCACGGCCGACGTCATCCCGATCCGTCAATTTGGCGCTTTCTCGTACAAATTCGCAGGCAATGCCTGCACGAACGGCGACCAATCGCCTGTCGTGTAAAGATGAAGCCGGTGCATGGCCCGCGTACACGCCGTATAAAGAAGCTTGCGTTCGTTGTCCCGGCCGTAAGCTTCGAGCGAAGCGTCATAGACCAGGACTGCATCGAACTCGACACCCTTGGCGAGATAGACAGGAATGACCATCAATCCTTTTTCAAAACCCAGCGTCTCCTTCGTAATGAGCTGCAGAGCTTCACCTCCATGAATCCGTAACGATTCATGGACCTCACGGCTTTCGGCTGCGGTCTTCGTAATGACGGCGATGGAATCGAAGCCCTCGGCCATGAGCGCCGCGATGTCTGCCAGAATCTGCGCATCACGCTTCTCCCTGCTGTCCTGTCTCTTCAGAATGGGCTTTTGGCCTCCCCTTTCAAACGGTACAATTTCTTCTCCGCCTGGAAGCATCGATTTCGTAAATGCAACAATCTCCCTGGTTGAACGATAACTGCGTACCAGGCAGACAAGGCTTGTTTCGGCTTCGCCGAAAAGGCGGAGCAGCGGCGAATCGGATGCGTCCAAGCTTGTAGCCTGCATGAAGATCGCTTGCCCGAAATCGCCGAGCACCGTCATCCGGGCACGGGGAAACAGCTTTTTTAGATATTCATATTGAAACGACGAATAATCCTGACCCTCATCAACGAAGACATACCGGATTTCCGTGTTCGTCCGGACGCCTTCGATCAGTTCTTTTACATACAAATACGGAGTTGCATCCTCGTGGAACAACTCGTTCCGGAGCAGCGTTTCCTTGGTTTGCCTGCATATTTCAGGCCACTGCGGGGGGATGACAGCCCCATTCGTTTTCTCCCGATAAGCAGCTTCATCGACAAACAATTGGCCATATATGCCTATGACATCTACAAACGAGAGTTTCTTCACACTTTTCCTTAGCGGTTTAAAGCTTTCCTTCACGATCCTTCGGCGGAGCAGATCTTCCTCCCTCCGGGAGAAGTTAAAGTCGCCTTCATCTTCACGGCGCTTGTTGTTCATTTTCTCGCGAACGGTGGCGAATTGTTCCGCAACGTCGAATACTTCCCTCTCTTTATGCAGCATTCCGAAGACTTCCGCATACTGCTCGGTGTCGAGATAATTCAACTCTTCCTCTACCCAAGGCGCTTTCCGTTCCATGCGTTCCAGCGAAGCCAGTTCATTGAGCAGCCATTCCTGCAACAGAACGACACGATTGAGCAAAGTCAGGGAACGGTCATAACCGTAAAATTTCGCTCTCATTCGCTCCGCGGTAATCAAATCGCGGTCCCGAATACGAATACCGTTGAATCGCATGCCTTCCCGCCCCAACCACATTCCATAGTTCTGCAGGGCTTGCAGGAAAGCCTCGGAAGCTTTATACTCGATCCCCTGAAGACGAGCCTCATACCCCGGCGCTCCTTGTGCGGTCAGTACATATTCGATCTGATCAAAGGGATCCTCCGACATTAACGAAGAACCTAGCCAATAGTCGAGATATTCTTGAAAAGTCGTCTGCTGTATATTCTCTTCACCGAGCTCCGGAAGGACGGTGGAGATATAACTGTTAAACATCGGATTCGGTGAAAAAAGAACGATCTGATCCGCCCTGATCGTCTGGCGGTGTTTGTACAGCAAGTATGCCACCCTCTGCAATGCCGCGGAAGTCTTACCGCTGCCGGCCGCCCCTTGTACGATAAGCATCCGGCTTTTGTCATTGCGGATGACGGTGTTTTGTTCCTTCTGGATGGTTGCCACAATACTTTTCATTTGCGAGTCCGCACCTTTGCCGAGCACTTGCTGCAGCAATTCGTCTCCGATCGTTTCGTTCGCATCAAACATGTTGCGGATTTGCCCGTTTTGAATCTGAAACTGCCGTTTGAGCTCCATCGTCCCTTCGATTCGTCCGGTCGGCGTGACATATGACGCCAGGCCGGGGGAGTAGTCGTAGTACAGGCTGGCGATTGGCGTACGCCAGTCATAGATCAGAAAGCTCAATCCTTCTTCGTCGACGAAGGAAGATACGCCGATATAGATCTGCTCGCTGAGGTCCAGGCCATCCTCATGAAAGTCGATGCGTCCGAAATAAGGAGACGGGAGCAGACGGTTCATGCCACTCCATTGCTGCGTCAACAGCTTGTGGCCGCGCTCCCGTTCGGCTAATACCGCGGACTGCTGGTTAATCGTGTAGAAGGTCTCTTCGAAATCTTCGTACGTGCTTGTGTTGATCGTAACTTCTTCCCAAAACCGCTTGCGGATGTCCGTAGCCTGATCGTGCAGTCCGGCAACCTCCGGCTCCAGTTCAGCGATTCTTGCCTGCAGCTTGTTCCTGACCCGTTCCAGCCGCTCCTGTTCCTGCCGCCAACCCTTCGCTTCCATCTCCCTGAACACACTCCTTTTTCCTTTTTCTGGGATAAAAAAGAGCATTGACAAATTAAAGTTCCAGATGTACAATTAAAGTAGAAATAAAACTGAATACGCTCCTTATTATAATTTGTCAGTAACGCTATTGATTATATCATAGCGTTATTTTGCGTTCAATTTATTTTTTTGTTGCCCTCCGGCAGAGCTTAACACTGACCGGATTGTGAACAGTTTAAACAAACCACTGCGGAGTATGCTGCCAGGAGATGACCCTTGAATTCATCAGGGTCATCTTTTTTATATCTCCCTTATCTGGTTTCGGTTGCGAGGGGCTTTCATAGCCTACTCGGAATGCCACATCAGTGGCATCTGCTGACTCGGTTAACAGCAGGCGACGGGCTTCCTGAAGTCTCAGTTGTTTTTTGGAACTGAATAGGACTCTTGGCCGTTACTTCTCTAAAATAACACACCCTTTCAACCAGCAAATCGAAGATAATTCTTTCTTTTCGAACCGACTTTGGAATTACAACGACTTCTCTATGTGTTAGCCAACTTAAAACTACCTGGGCAACGGATTTAACACCAGATATGACATAAAAAAATTGCCAGTCAGGGATGAACCGAGGTCCCCACTGCACGTTCGGATTGGCTGCGTTGCGGCTGGCGAAATTCACCGTTGGGCTGCAGTCAAACAGCGACCCCAGATGCATACAGATCAGCCCTCCTGTAAATTGAAATCTTGAAAAAACGTAAATCTCTCCGTTATTTGTCTAAATACGACTCATTGCACCTAATGTATACCTGAATCCGTGACACCTCAGTAATCTCAACCGTATGGCACATGGATCATCTTCCAATCTGACCCAATAGCCGAATTCAGCAGTTTCAGGGTAACTCAAAACAGAACCCTTGCTCTCAAGCGTTTTGCTTAGTCGTATGAAATGCTTGTCTTTAACCGAAGTGTATATATAGACGACGCAACTGCCGGAACCAAGGGCTCCATCTTCCAAAACAAAGCTTGAAGCTTCGAGCATGTTTCACATAACGCGCCGAAATGAGCATAAGATCTTGGATTACGGTCCGAATACGCTGGCGGAAAACCTTCTTCTTCTTCTTTGGCGCATCTTGGTCGGTCAAGGCAACCTGACCAATTAATCGAAGCATGTTGTAAGCGAATAATCCCATATGTAAGATGAGGTCATTCGTAGCGAACTTGCCTGACGGTAGTCGTTCAAGGTCAAGTTCAGATTTAATCTCACTGTGGAATTGCTCACTTGTGGCATGGTCCTTGTACAACTCGACGATTTGTTCCTCCGAGCATTTAAGTGTCGTCCAGAAAAGTGCCAGCTCGATCTCTGGGACAAGGAGCACCTGACCGTCCCGTTCAATGGTGCGCTCCGTCACATGGTAGACGAGTTGCACGGGCTTTATGAAACGCTCTGGTTGGACAGTCATGGTTCCTAAATAGATGTTCTTACCTGGTCGAACTTCTTTACAACGCCCTTCCTTTTTCGCGCGTGTGAGCCATTGTTCGGGCGACTCTTTACGCGGGTTGCGTTTAATAATGAAATCTCCTTCTTGATCAAGCAGCAGATTCACATTATCGGCTGCATCATTGCCGCCATCTAGACGAGCGAGAATCGGTAGGCTAGAGATGCGCCGTGCATACCGAAGGCTCCTATCAATGAAGTCGTCAGCATTCTTTTGAACATGTGTTTTGCCTTCACGAAGTTCGACATTAACGCCATAGCCCTCTTGTCCGAGGTAAGCAAAGAAAGGTGAGTATCCATCAAAGCCTTTGTAGGTTCTGGATACGCCTTCCTTCTTCGTATTGGAGTTGTCAAAGGGTGATACATCCAGATCAAGAGGTAAGTAGGAGCGCACCTTATCCTCATCATCGGTTATTTGAACAGCTGTAAGTGGAGCCTTAACACGTTTTAGCAAATCGGCTGACTCTTCGAGAATGATCTTCTGCCATTCGCCAGATGGAGCTGCTTGGTCAAAGCGTTGACGCATGGTGGGACTGGACGCTAATTTGTATATGCCGAGAGCCCGCGAGAAAAATTCATCTTGGCGAAATGGCTCAATATGATCAAAGTCGCTTTTCCCTTGGCAAAGTAAGCCCAAGTAAGCGCGAACGTTGTCTGCATGTGAGATATCGGGTATTTTGGTTTCGCCAACCTTGGATAGGTTCAACCGTTTATTAAGATGAGTACCGGCAAGAAGTTGCCCGACGATAATAAGACCAGCACGCGAAGTTAAATAATCACTGGAAGTTTCAAGTGTAAATTTCGTTGTCATAGGAGTTCACCCCATAGGTGCAATTAGATATCAGCAGAAAACACGCTGTGATCTCAATTTTACTCCTAAAATCTCTTATAATCTACGATTTTCATAAATTTATGTCACGGATTCAGGGTATATTTAAAGCGCATACAAAATCAACTTCATTTTAGTGGAGGTGCGTTGGGACATATTAACGAAAGCGCAAGTGAATCAGTTCGAGCAGGACGGTTTTCTTAAAGGGGATGTCATATTAAGCGATGAAGAGGTTGAGGTGCTCCGCCGGGAGCTGCAGGATGTGATGGAAGGGAAAACAGTCAACAAGCCAATTATGAATCATAATATGCTGGACAGCGGTTCGCTCTACGACAATATGAAAATGACGGTCAGCGAGCGCGTCGTTCAAATCGTAAACATATGGATGGCGAGCGACGCCTTTTTTAAGCATGCATCGAACCGCCGGATTTGCGAGGAAATCGCCCAGCTATCCGGCACCGACACCGTTCGAATCTGGCATGACCAGGTCCAATATAAGCCCCCGGTATCCGGCGGACCGACCGGCTGGCACCAGGATCATCCTCTGTGGCCAATCATACAACCAGCCGATCTCGTCAGTGCATGGGTGGCACTGGACGATGCCATTATCGAAAACGGCTGTATGTGGATGGTTCCCGGCAGCCACAAATGGGGCAACCATCAGAAATATTTGGCCAGCTACAAAAACTTCATGCCGTTCCATAAGCAGCCCGAGTTGCTGCCGGAAGGTGCCGATGTGAAGGCCGTGCCATTCGAGATCAAGAAGGGTCAGGTCGGATACCACCATTGCATGACTTGGCACGGCAGCCCGCATAACCGTTCCGAATTGCATCGTCGAGCAATTGCGGTCCACTACATGCCTGGTCATACCCGATACGAACCGTCTGAGAACCATCCGATGCATGATTATGTGAACGTGAAGACCGGTGAAGTTCTTCAGGGCGACCATTTCCCAGTCGTGTACACGACGAATCCAGCGATCGAGATCTCTTAATTGCAAGCACCGAGTATACCTAGATCCTGCGGCATGAATTGAAGGTAGAATTACTGGCATCCAATGGTCATCATTTAGTTTTTGAATGATAATCCATTTTCCTTTAAAGTCGTCCTAAGTATAGGTAAAGATTTGGGCCCCATACCGTGAATTTGCAAGATCTCTTTTTCACTATATTTTGAGAGCTGTTGCAAAGAAGTTATTCCTTTGTGTTCCAATGCGCGTCTTGCCGGCGACGAAAGAAGGGAAAGAAATCCGTTGTCAGGTTTGCGTTCTTGCTCACAAGTCGGGCAGGAAGGACAATCGCTGCTTTTATAAAATTGGTGTCCATGTTCGCAAGTTTTTAAAGTTTTATTTGAAGCTGCCATTTTTATTTCTCCTTTTCTTAAGCCCTTCTACAAGAGGGAGTTGTTTTCATTTCTGTATATCCATCGCACGATTTGTTCCAAACGGTTATCATTTATTTTAGTATATTATGCTTTATTGAAGAAAGTTTCTTATGGATTGCTCTTCTATCATTTCCCACTCACATTACTGCCCGTTAGTCGAGAAAACGGCAACCCATATGTCGGTTGCCGTTTTTATGTAGTAATGCTATCAATCTCCGTTAATTTAGTGAACGTTATTTTTTAAACCGCAATTTAGCTCTCCAAAATATTATTGAGATTGCTGCTGCGAATGCAAATGCAAAAAGTAATATCAGTATATATTTATCTTTCCATTCGGGTTCAGATAATCGGTCTAGGGCTTGAATATCTTTGCTCGCCTCATTAATAAGTTTATTGCCGCTACAAAGACCGGTTAATTCTTTGCCTTTAACATGGTTGGTATAAACTAAATATGTATTTCCTACTGTTACTGACGTCCTCACATGACCGGAAATTGACGATGTCTACTGTCCAAGATATGACGCTGAGCGTGACCGCTAATTGTATTAGATAAGGGAAGTGGTCACTGTAAGAACCACTTCCCTATTATTCATATCTCAACCAGATACGTATCTTTCTTCCACAAATAA
>NZ_JBXBBJ010000030.1:0-51458 GCF_057221575.1 Paenibacillus sp. Y660
AAGGTAAAATAGATCGTTATATTCATTATTACAATAATCACAGATATAAATGGGGATTAAAAAAGATGACCCCTGTACAGTACAGGAATCATCTAATGTCAGCTGCCTAACCTTCTCTTTTTAAAGTGTCCTTGACAAGGGGTCCAGATTATAGCCCCCTGTACCGCTATTTTTTTCACTTCCAACAGTCCATTCAAAGCGAGCTATCTTCCCAGCGAGCATACTACGGACAGCCCCGTAACTCGGTCATAGAAGAAGCTGACCGATGAGCCATGCTAGCGCGCCTGCAAACAGCGACGACAGCAGGTTCACCCTGTCGTTGTTCAGCCAGGCGAAGCCGCGCACTTTCTCCGCCGCGCTGCCGCAATGCGCGGCGCGCTCGGTTTCGCTGCCGCATACCCGGCAGCGGTACATGGCCTGGCCGGTTGCGCCGAGCAAGGAGTCGGCGAAGGCCCCGGCCAGGCCGGCGGCGGCCGCGGCGGCGATGTATGCCGCCGCCGCAAGCCCGCCGCCAGGCGTACCCGCAGCAGCCTCTGCAGGCTGCGGGGCCGCCAGCAGCAGCGCGGCAACGGCGCCGATGAACACGGCGCCTGCGAGCGCTGCTGCGCTGCCGAGCGGCGTGACTCCGCCGCTCGTTCCCGCAACAACCGGCTTGCCGCTCGTCACCGATCGCGGCGCCCTCTTGCTGAGGGCCCCGATCTCGGTGGCCCAAGTATCCGCGTTCACGGCAGCCATCACGCCGATGTACGCGAATAGCCAGCCTTGATCCGGCCACAGCGCATGGGCGGCGCATAAGAGCAAGCCCACGCCGCCGTTAGCCCATACCTGACCGGCATCGCGGCGACCGGTCTTCTCATATTTGGCTTCTGCCGAAGCTTTGGCACGATGCTTCCTTTTCCACTTCGACCAGAGCGTCGAAGAAACAAAAAAACCGATCAATAACCCGAACCAAACCGGCTCACCAAGCGTCACGAAACCGGTTCCCATAATAATCGCCGACCACGCGCCTGAAGCGGACAATGAGCGAACAAGGTATGCTGCTGCAGCAATAAGACCGCTTCCGATTAAACCAGCAAGCAATCTTAACCACCATTCATCTATCCATCCAACCATGTAACGAGCAACCTCCTGCTTTTGCATCAATCGAAGTAATTCCTATCTATTCACACTCTTCAAGCGTGCCTCATGCCAGCGCTCCGGATAGTTGGTGCAAATCATAATATCAGGATCTAATTCGGCAACCTTCCGAATGGCGCGTTTTTCGTTGATCGTCCAAGCCATCACCCCCATGCCTGCACTCCTCAGCATCGCAACTCGTTCTTTGTTCAGGCGAGAGTAAGCGATGGATAGAAAGTCAGAGCCAAGCTCCTTAAGCTCCTTCGGCAGCGTATTGCGCCAGCCATCAATAATAAGGCCGGTACGAATTTGACTAGAGAGCTTGCGCATGCGATATAATGCCCCTTCATGAAAGGAGGTTATGACGACTTCCTTCTCCGCATGATAGGCTTGAATGCATGCCAGCACCTTTTCCTCAATCATCGGATAACGGATGCCGTCCGTCTTCAGCTCAATATTAAGCTTGCAATACCCGACCGCTTCCTTAAGCACCTGCTCAAGCGTTGGGATAGGCTCCCCCTGATACTTTTGCGAAAACCAATTGCCTGCGTCAAGCGACATCAGCTCTGCAGCCGTTTTGCTTTTCACATCGCCTTTGCCGTTCGTCGTTCTGCGAAGTGTATAATCATGAATGACAACAGGAATATGGTCCTTAGACAGATGAACGTCAATCTCAATCCATTCCACATCGGGATCAGCGATCGCAAGACGAATGGCAGCCATCGTATTTTCCGGCGCGCGGCTAGACCAGCCTCGGTGAGCTACGCACGGATTTCTCATTATGCGATCATCCTTTCATTGCATATCCATTACTTAGGGACAATCATGCCATCCTCTTTAAGCTTCACGCCAAAAGAAATCGCAGACAATCGATCAAGCAGCGCCTTCCCGGCACCCGCTTCTAGCGGAGTCGGCTGCGCATTCACCGTAAACATCGGATGGAAGGTCATCTCGCAATTGCCGTTTTTTGTGCAAAGCGCATCGAGTACACCAGTCTCACCCGCCGTCTCCTTTGGATACGAGGTAAATATAAAGTTTCCTAAACTGTATGCAATCCATTTCCCTTTATACATTTCAAAGCCTTGCAGCACATGCGGATGACTGCCAATGACGAGGTCCGCGCCCGCATCAATATATTGCCGACCAAAATCCTTCTGGTAAGGCTTTGGCTGATCCACGCGCTCTTTGCCCCAATGCACCATCACGACAACGATATCCGCCTGCTCCTTTGCTTCTGCAATAGCGGCTGTTGCGCGTTTGACGTCATAGCTTTCTGCCACGCCGGGTCTATTTTTCTCCGCTTTCCATGAACCGAACGGCACCACTCTGCTAATGCCGACATAAGCAACCTTAATGCCTCGCACCTCTTTAATGAGGGGAGCATAAGCCTCTGCAGCGTTCTTGCCTGCGCCCATATGCGCAATTCCCGCTTTATCCAAATGCTTCATCGTATCCAGCATGCCCTCAACGCCTTGGTCAAGCGCATGATTATTGGCTAGGCTCATCACATCGAAGCCTGCATCGCGCATCGAAGGCAGCACATCCGGCGCGCCTTTGAACACATAAGGGGTTCCTTTAACCGGTGTGCCTCTTGTCGTCACAGGAAACTCCAAATTCCCTGCCGTAAGATCGGGCTCGCTTAAATACAATAAAGACGGTTTATATAGATAATCATAGCCTTCGCGGTCCGTAATGGCTTTCACATAATCAGCGACCAGCAAGTCTCCGACGAAGGAAAGACTGACCTTCTCTTCTTCACTGCCTGTGGGCTCAGTTGCTACAGCAGCATCGTCTTTCTCAGGCGATACATTCGTATTGCTGTCATTGCTGCTATCATTTCTACTAGCATTACTACTAGCATTATTACTAGCATTACTACTAGCATTGCTGCTATCATTACTACTAGCATTACTACTAGCATTGCTTCCGCCTTCATTGCCGACAACAGCGGCATCATCTTCAGCAGAATCAGCCTCATCTACTGGCTCTGCTGCATTTTCTGAGCCTGCCGAATCAGGCTGTACTGCCTCTGTCTGCTCCTTCTTGTCCTTGCTAAATAATTGTGCCAGCTTATCTGAATTCACTGTGATAAGCCATGCTCCTAGAATAACTATGATGGCACCAACAAGCGTGAAATTTACGATTAATAGCTTTCTAAGCTTTTTTTTACGTTTAAGCTTGTCCTGCTGATGCATTTCGGACCGTGATACGTGCATGGAAGATGGCTCCTCTACGATAAAGTTAGTAGTCCGTTAATCGTCAGACTCTTCCATTATAGCAAGGTTCCACCTTCCACGGGGAAACTAAATCGCTTAATTTATTTTATTATTGCCTGCGCAGCTTTCTTGCCCTGTCTGATGCAATCCGGAAGACCAACGCCATCGAACGCCGCTCCTGTCATCCAAACGCCGGGCAATTCCTGTTCAAAACGCTCCCGAAGCTGCTTCATATTCGATAGATGTCCCACCGGATATTGCGGCATTGAGCGCGGAAGTCTCGTAATTTCTACAAACTCCGGCTCTGCTGTAATACCCATCGTTTCTTCAATATCACACCGCACTGCTTTTATCAGCTCAGCATCTGGCAATTTAACGCTTTCCTCATGGCCAGACCTGCCGACATAGCAGCGCAGCAGCACCTTATCGCTTGGACTCGTATGCAGCCATTTGTTCGATGTCCATGTACATGCCGTAATATGCAGCCCCTCCGAGCGAGGCACCACAAATCCTGATCCGTCAAAATCAAGCCCAAACGTCGACTTATTGAACGCGAGCACCACATTGGCTACCGATACATAATTAATCGCCCGAAGCTCGCTGCAATCCGTCAACGGCTCAAGCAGCTCCGCCGCATCGTAAGCGGGTGCCGTCATCACGATTCGATCAGCCTGAAGCCTCTCTCCGCTGCTCAACACAACCTCATAGCGCCCTTCTTCACTAAGCTCCGACGAGCTATAGGCTTCATTGCGGCGAATTTCCGTCACCTTCGTGCCAAGTCGTCTATCTGCACGACTAAGCGCTTGATCAAGAGCCTTAACAAGAGTAGACAAACCGCCCTTGAACGTCAGGAACGTGCCTCCCTTTGCAGCGGCTGGCAGTGCGCCGGCAGCAGCACTCGCCTTACGGTTAAACATCATGCCGCGAATAAGGCTGCCGTGCTTGCGCTCTGCTGCCGCAAACTGCGGAAAGGTTGCCTGCAAGCTCAGCTTCTTCAAATCACCCGCATATATGCCAGCTAACAGCGGCTCAGCGATGCGGCGCATCACTTGATTGCCCACCCGTCTCTCCAAGAAGCCGCCAAGCGACTCATCGCTCTGTTCCTTTCGAACCGGCAGCACCAAATCCTGCAATGCGCGCAGCTTGCCGCCCCAAGACAATAACCCCGTCTTGACGAACGGGCCAATCTCTGTCGGAATGCCAAGCACGAGACCTTGCGGCATGGGGAACAGCTTTCGCTCATGCAAAATATACGTTTTTTTTGCTCCCGGATTTGTAGTGGTCAGCTCGTCCTCAAGACCAAGCTCTGTCGCCAGATCAATGATGGCCAGCTTGCGCGCCAAAAAAGAATCCGGTCCCTTCTCGATGACGAAGCCGTCACGCTGCAGCGTATTAATTTTTCCTCCAAGGGCAGGAGCACCGTCTACGATGGTTATTTCAATCTCCTTGCCTTGCCGCTCCGCTTCCCGCTGCAAATAAAAAGCGGAGCTCAGTCCGCTGATCCCTCCGCCAATAATGACAATTCGATCAGGGTTTCCGATTCTCCGCATCTCATTCATTCCTTCCCTTGGCTGGCCAAAGCTTCAATGACCGATTCCGCCAATGTTTCCATATATAATGGATCGCGATTCAGCATCGCAATTCTGTCTAATGTCATATCCAGCTGTTTTGCTGAAGCCTGCGCTTCAATATCAAGGTCATACAATACTTCCAAGTGATCGGACACGAAGCCTACAGGAGCAACGAGTACCGCTTTGACGCCTTCCTCTGCAAGAACAGGCAATGTTTCCAAAATATCCGGTCCGAGCCAAGGGTCCCTCGTCCGTCCCGCGCTCTGCCAAGTAAACTGCCAATCCTTCACATTTGCCGCTTTCGCAACCGCCGCGGACGTTTCAAGCAATTGCTGTTCATAAGGATCGCCAAGCTCACGAATTTTCTCAGGCAAGCTGTGAGCGCTGAACAGCACCTTCACCTTTTCTTCGCCATCCGTAGCGGCAGCAAGTCTGCCTAATCCATCAACAACTCGGTCCGTTAGTGCTTGAAGCAGCTTCGGATGCATATGGTACTGCTTGACGAAGGTCATCGCAATACCTTGCTCCTTCGCCTTCTCATCCGCGCGCTTAATGTAGCTTCCTACACTCATTGTCGAGAAATGCGGCGCGAGCACGATGCCTACCGCCTGCGTAATGCCGTCATTAGCCATTTGCTCCACACCGTCTTCAATATAAGGCTTTGCATGCTTCAAGCCCTGATAGCAGACGAATTCGCCAGGCGCCAGCTGCTCCAGCTTGTCCTGAAGCCCAGCTACTTGTCCGTTCGTATTTTCCCGCAGCGGGAAAACCCCTCCTACGATCGCTTCATAACGGCCTTTCAGCTCAGCAAGCAGCTCAGGCGTAGGCGCGTTTCCGCGTCTGATATGCGTGTAATACGTCTCTACATCATCCATGGACTCCGGCGTTCCATAGGACATAACGAGTACGCCGATTGGTTTCTCTTTATGCTCAGACATGACTTGCCTCCCTTTGGCTGCGTGCAGCGATTGCTTTCTTGGAATAAGATTGGACGAATGCAGTCAGCTCAGCAAGCTTGTCAATCGATGCTTCAGGGAATAGGCCGTGCCCAAGGTTGAAAATAAAGCCTGGCTCTTCAATGCCGCTATCGATAATTTCCTTCGCATACTCTTCAATAACGCTAATAGGCGCAGTTAGAACCGTAGGATCCAGATTGCCCTGAACGGCAAATCCGTTATCCAGTCTCCGGCGGCCTTCCGCTATCGATACGCGCCAATCCAGACCGATTACTTTCGCTTTCACTTGATGCAGTTCAGGCAGCAGCTCTCCCGAGCTAACCCCTGGAAAATAAATCTTCGGCTGCTGCAAATCCGAAAGCTCCGCAAAAATTCGCTCGATCGTAGGCAGAACAAACTTGCGGAAATCAGCAGGTGCCAACGCGCCTACCCAGCTGTCAAACAATTGGAACGCTTTGCCGCCGGCTGCCATATGGGCGCGCAAATAAGTAATGACCATGTCGCCAAGCTTGCGCATCAGCTCATGCCAGAGCGCAGGCTCGCTGTACATCATTTCTTTCGTGCGCAAATAGTTTTTTGACGGTCTTCCTTCAATTAAATAGCTTGCAATCGTAAATGGCGCTCCCGCAAACGTTATTAGCGGCACCTCAAGCTCACGGTCTAGTATACGAATCGTTTCAATGACATGGCTAAGATCGCCTTCCACATCGATTGGCTTCAAACGCTCAACGTCAGCAGCAGAGCGGATCGGATTCGCGATAACCGGCCCGATATTCGCAACGATATCAAAGTCAATGCCGATCGAAGCGACGGGGTTCATAATATCCGAATATAAAATAGCGGCATCAACGCCCAGCTTGCGAATCGGCATCATCGTTACTTCCGCCGCCAATTCCGGCTGCTTGCATATTTCAAGCAACGAGTATTTTTCTTTTATTTTGCGATAATCAGGATCGTATCTTCCTGCCTGCCGCATGTACCATACAGGTATTTGATCTACGTGTTCCTTCCGGCAAGCCCGTATGAAACGGTCGTTATAAGACATTCCCGTTCCCCATTTCTATGTATTTTCCTATGCTTCCATTATGCCCTTTTTCATCAAACCTAACAACCGCCGCTAATCCACTTCCTATGACAATAGTATGACAATCGGCTTCTTAAGCTGATTTATGCTCTGCTGCTTCCGTTTCGCTGGCTTTACGGAAAGCATCCGCAAATTGCGGCAGGATATAGGCTTCGATACTCAATCGAAGTTGAAGCAATGGTTTGTCCTTCTTGATGAAAGGAAAGGTGTATATGTCCGAATGGTCCTTATTGATATCTTCCTTGGTCAAACCTATAAAGCTCCACTCTTTCAAAGCGAACAACCGCTCTTCCTTTTGCATATTATCGATGAAAAGAAGGAGGTTAGGCAAATGTCCATAAACATTTACTTTAAAAGTAGTTGTAACCGTGCCGTCTTCCGACACATTTTTCTTTACTGCTGAATCCTCTTCATTGCCACTCGGTTGAGTAATCAAACCTAATGGAGCTTCCGAAGTTCCAGCAAGATAATAAAGTAAAATAAGCGTATCTGAATCTGATCTTTCTACAGGCACACGATCGGTCAACTGTTGTAGCTGATTATCTGATACTTTTTCATTCGTATACTCGGTTTTCATCTTTTCCAGCGTCACATTTTTCTGATCAACGCCTTGTCTTGCCAGCTTCAAGCTCTCTAGCTCTGGCAATAGATAAAAGTAAAGCGCTGCAGCGTTCAAGCTAATACATACCGCGATCACAACTATAAATATGATTTGACCTCTAGTAAGCGGTTGCTTGGAGGCCTTCAGCTTATTTGACTCCATCGTTACTGAGCTCCTTTGGCAGAGGCAGGCGCTATTTCCAGCATTAATTTGTACACTTCTATTTTTTTCGTCTTGATCGCAGTCCCGCCCTCCTTATTAGTAGGTACGGCTTCCAATGTCGTTTGCTCGTCTCTTTTTTTGTAGTATGAGGTTAACACAACCTCCTTTAGGCTAGCTTCATCCTCCAGATTCTGCATATACGTAATTACATCTAAATCGTTATTGAAATCAATCTCCATATTTATAATTTGTTTTTCTCCGTAGGTTATTTCTACGATTTTAGATGACGAAGGTAAATTCCCGATAATAGCTTTCAAATAAGGTTTCCAATCAATGCGCGCTTCCTCAAGCTTTTCAATAATTTGCATTGCTTGCTTATAACCCTCTACCTTGGCCTTCAAATCTCCGTTCTCGCGAATTTGGCTCATTTCCAGATCCAGTCGCGAGCTTTCCTGATCTACTCTGCCCGCCTCTTTATGCCAGGTTGTTACTAAGTAAAACTGAACGGCAGGCAAAATAATCACCAATAACAAAAGCAGAAGCATAAGCATTAGCTTGCGGGGGCTGAACTTTGACTTGGCAGGCAATAAGTTAATGGATTTCATACTTCCTGACCCCTCAATGCTAGGCCAAGCGGTACGGCATAAGCAGGAACACTCCAGTTAGAATTGTTTTCTGCTACCGATAGCATAGACCAATCCAGTATCGTTACCGGAGGATTAAGGCTGTCATCCATTAATGCAGCAAGCTTAACCAATTCAGGTATATCCCCGGAGAGCATAATTCTATTGAATGACTTTTCTCCCTTATTCATATTGTAAAAGAAAAAATTCATTAAACGCTCCAGCTCTGCTATTAAATCTTGAGCCGCATTCAAGAAGGTTTGTTCCGGGCTAGAAAAGTTGTTCAGCCAAGAATTTTGCTCAGAGTCAAATTCCGATTCCGTGATCAAGGACTTGAATGAAACCTCAACATTGCGCGTTATTTTAAATATGCCCTCATCAATAATCGTAATTTCACAATTTAATTCATTCACATTTACGATTATATTAATGCCTTCGGAGTTGATGCTTCCCCATTCAACTAGTCGCAATAAAGAGAAAGACTTAATCTCGATGCTGCATGGGATTAATTTTATTTTTTCAAATACTTCTACATAGTCCTGCAAAATGCTTGTCGGTGCAGCAACGACCAATACCTCGCATAAACTCGCCTCTTCCGGTGGAACTTGTACATGATCATTAGCAGCTGCTTTGGGCAGTTTAATGAAATCGTAAAAAGGATCGTCGAAAGCCATGCTTAGGTTGTTTTTCATCTCAAACTGCACCAGCTTTTTGAGCCCCTTATGCACGATATCCGGCAGCTTCAAGCTTCTTACCATCACCATTTGGCTAGGGACCGCAAAATGCGCATATCGCGTACCAAAGCGTTTGGTCTCCAATATTTTTTTTAATGCAGCATATAGCTTATCCTTATCGATCACCTTTCCGTCGTCTACTGCGCCAGGAGGCAATTCTATTGTTGAGAAATTAAGCAATTGAACCGACTTTTTACCCTTCTGCTTTATCTCGCAAATCTTCACATGAGAGTCTGTAATTTCAATTCCCAGGGTTTGATGCTCATTCGTTAGTTTTCTAATTATGGATTGCTTCATTTATGATCCCCCTCACTGCAATGAACCTTGTTCACCTTACTTAATGCAAATGCTTTCTTGTGTTTGACCGCTGTCAAGACCGTTTACATACCAGCTAGCCGCATACTGGGGATTAAAATGCGTTTCGCCCCCTACGAAAAAGCCTTTAACTTGATTTTTTTTCCAGTCTTTACCTAAATTGTGGAAGGTTGCATCCTTAAAGACCAAGAGCATGCCTCCAATATCCAGGCTTCCTTCAAGGGTCCAATCATTAAACTTTAAATTCGATTTGGAAATCAAATTTCCGCCGATTTTTATCGTAGCAGCAGATTGTATTGTATTTTGAAAGCCTATGTTCCCTTTAGTCACTAAAGAGCCGCCGATGTTGAAGGTCTGTTCCAACGTACTCTCAGCTGTAAAATTCCCTTCGATAATGACGTCGCCTATCACATTAAAACCATGAATCGTATTTTTAAAAAGAAGATTCTTCTTAATATGAATAGATCCCCCAACATGAAAGTTGCTTTGGATTACATCGTAAAAGATCAGATCGTTATTAACGACTACGTCTCTCCCGATTACAAAGGCGTTAACTACGTTCTTGAATTCAAGCGGACCGTTCACTTCCAAGGACCCGCCAATCGAAAATACGCCCTGCACGCCATTGATCGACTCTGCAACAGGATTCATAAACTGCATGCTGCCTTGAACGGTGACATCCTTTTTGATGTCAAAGCTAGTAATGCCATTCGATGCTTTTACATTTCCCTTTACAACCATGCTGCCATTGACATGCCATTTCGAAATCATGTTTGTGTAGTTGATGTCGCCATTAACGATCACATCGCCTTTTACAATTAACGTATTTAAAGTATTGCCGACCGTTAAATTTCCGCCAACAATCAGATCGCCTTCGATCACGATCGTTTCATTCGTGCCATTCTCTCCGATAATGACATTGCCTTTGACAATGACATTTTTTTTGAACGTAATCGTTTTGGCGATATCGAGTTGCTTGAATCTCAAGTTCCCTCCAACTCGCACATCTCCGTCAAACAGCAAATTTGCTTTGATGATATCCTTAAAAAACAAATCCCCGTTAGCAACTACTGCATTTCCGTTACTATCGGCACTGACAACCATATCTTGCGTGATTGTCCCATTAGTTGCATTTCCGCCGCTTATTAAGACATTGCCAGCATGTATAATCGCTGGACCAGATTGGTATTTCAACAGGTCAGCGGAGGTCACTGTGCTGTTAAGCGCAGCAGGCTGAGCAAACCGATTATCCGTAAATACATTCTGAAATGCTCCCACAACGGCATCTGAAGATTTTTTCAAATAATAATCTGCCGTATCGTCAAACCACCCTTTAAACTGCTGATCCGTAAAGCTAGTCATGCTATGCGATACCGGCAACGGCTGCCCTGTTGCTGGCGATATATAGCATGCTGCAAATAATTTTTGATTTTGTGTTGTGGTATTGTTTTTGAACAAAATCATATTTTGACTGAGCGGCAACGGCGTTGGCGGCAGCGTTGGACCTGCGCTCGGAGTTGGAGTTGGAATAGGTGTAACGATTGGTGTCGGCGTAGGAACATAGAGCGGCTCTAACTCAAATTTCACCTTGCTGGCACGAACCTGATTGCCAACTCCGGCATCCGATTCAAAAATGACAGCGATTGGTTTATTTTGATTGTCCCTGACTAGTTCAGCTTCAACCTGCAACTGGCTCATATCGTTGACGAGTTGGACTAATCTTTCGATGTTTGGACTCGTATTGCTCGTTAAATCAGCCAATTTCATTTCCTCATACATTCTTGCAAAAACGGTCATGCCTGAATGAGCCTCAGTAAATGCTATCTCTGAGTTCGCGTTGGTTTTGGCTTGTAGCAGGCCGATACTCGTACTCATAGCAAGCGGAGCAATAACAATGGCAATCATCACGATAAAGCCAAAAACAAGCATCAACGTTCCGCCATTTTCGGACTGTTTAGATTTAATCATTGCCTTTTCCTCCCTCAGCATATTATTCTATGAGTAAATCAATCCGACTACTTTACTATGAGGGAGCGCCAGATGCGGAATCAAAAAGGATTAACCTTGATTGAAATCATGGGCTCGATCACCATATTAGGCATCGCTGTTCTAGCAATCACATTCATTCTCCAGCAATCCACACTCCATACAAAATCTAATGAAAAATCAGATGAGGCCGTCGTTGCTGCTAGAAACGTCATGGAGGAAATCAAAAACAATCTAAGATCGAGCACTGCGCAAATATCTTTATATGGACAAGCGATATCGCTTTATAATCTTCGGAATCTTTCGTCTGCAACGATTTATTATCCGGATAACAGCAATCGCCAATATGAGGTGCAGATTCATTCTTATGCGACCTCACTTGGCACCGTATCGCTTACGGCTGGCCATTCGAAAGACTTAGACGCCATTTTTCGCCGAATTACCGTTACTTCTACTGAGCTGACCACATCAAAGAAATTCGAATTAGAAGCTATAGTCGAATACAATTAAAGGCGGGTGAGATGATCGAAATGCACAAGTTTATCAAAAATGAAAAAGGACTCACTCTCATCGAAGTTACCGGTGCACTTGTCCTCTCGATCATGATCATCGGCTCATTAATCTACCTGCTCAACTATACCAATATGAGCCTGAATCAAGTATCTGAAAGAGAAAAAACACTTCAGCAATCACGTGATATTATGAGCCAAGTTGTCAAAACCGTCCGTAAAGGCTATGCCCCGTCTCCTTTGGAAAGCAAATCAAGCAATCTGCGATTAATTAGTACCACTGAAGCCGTAGATTATACTTATGACAGCTCTGCCCATACTCTCACAGTCACTTATTCAGCAATTGATGGAAACGGAAATGTATCAGCCACTCCATCCTCACGCTATACGTTTTCTGACCAGGTTGAAAGCATACTATTTGATGCCAAGGATGGTCGAATCGAAGTTACGCTTGAGATGCAGCTGCCTAATAATACGATTAAAAAGACGTCAACCGTAGTCTATACCACTCAGAGAATCAATTAGTAATACAATGATAAAATACCACTCGATCAAACCGTTCCCCCAGTAATAGGCAGCTAACGCGCCTGCCGCAATATAGGGCCCGAACGGTATTGTTTTGCCCTTTGAATGAGCCCCCGTCGCGATTAAGGCAATCCCTCCAATTAATCCAAATAAACTGGCGAGAAACAGACTGAGCAAGGTAAGCTTAACACCTAAAATTAAGCCAATGAACACGTATAGCTTAACATCGCCTCCACCCATGGTCTCCTTCTTCAACACCCAACTGCCAATGATGCCAATAAGCAGCAAAGCGCCGCTGCCAGCAAGCGCAGCGATGCCATAATTCAATAACGGTAGGGGATGCACGAATAATCGAATGCCTATGGCACCGATTACACCGACCGCCACCACTTTATTTGGAATAATCATATCGGTAAGATCCGTCTGTACGATGATAACGAGGATGCTGATGAAGAATAGTGCAGCTAAAAGTTCTGGCTGCCAGCCTATCACATACGCGGCATGAGCAAACAGAACAGATGCAGCGAGATCGCCAATGGCATAGCGCCAGACAATAGCAGCTTTGCTAGTCGAATGGTTGAGCTTCGAGTATAGAATGGAAAACAGAGGCACTACGGCATACCGTTTAGGTTTTACTTGTTTATTTAAGTCGTAAGTTGGCGGAAAGAACTGCAAAAATCGCCGATCCCAGCGGATCGCGATGGCGTTAAGCATGCCGCTAATAAGCAGCCCAAGAAGTGCAAAAGCAGTTAAAGCTGTTGCGGTCATTCAACCACATCCTTGCTTGAAAAATTTATAGAAAGGCAACCTTGGGAGGTTGCCTTTCTATGCTTAATTAATCAAAATCACGACCTTGTTATTACAATTGTCCAATTACCACTTGTTGTATCTTGTGTAACTGCAATATCAACAGTATCGTCTTCATCATTAAAGGTTGGTGTTTCATTCAAATAGCCCTCAGCCACCAAAGTTGCAACATCAACTTCTTCAACCTCTTCATCAGTTCCTTGGCGATCAACCAAATAACGCAAAGCTGCTTCTTCAATCATTGCTTCACTAGATGCATCAGCTCTTGCTTCTGACTGTGAGATTGTCCCACCAACAGCTGGAATAGCAATCGCAGCAATAATCCCTACGATAACTAACACCGCCAGCAACTCGATAAGTGTAAGGCCCTTTTGATTCCTTTTCAATGCCATTAACATAAACATTCTCCTCTCAATTTTGAAAATATATGATAAAACAAGTAAAACCAAATGTAATGCACAGTCAAGCAGGTACAATATTAGGAGATGTCCCTCTTGGCTGCCATTTTAAAGCTGCTCTGAGCAAGGGATACATCTATGCTCAGAAATAATCAATCTATATATCATTTACAAGTAGCTTTGCATCATTTTAAACGTCGGCATCATAACAGCCGAAACGATAGCACCTACAACACCTGTCAACAATAAAATCATTAAAGGTTCAAGAAGCGCCTTCAGACGGTCAGCCATTTGATCTACATCGGTTTCGTAGAAATCGGCTACCTTGTCAAGCATGTCCTCCATCGCTCCAGAGCGCTCGCCGATCGCAATCATTTGCACAACCATCGGCGGAAACAGCTTGGATTGCTTTAGCGGTCCCGACATCGCTTCTCCGACGATCACTCTCTCCCTGATATCTGTGAGCACCTTTCCGATTGCCTCGTTGCCAACAACATTTGAGACGATAGTCAACCCTTGTATGAGCGGAATAGCGGCCGCTACAAGCGAGCTGAATGTTCGCGAGAAACGGGCAATCGCTTGCTTATGCCATAACGTTCCAAACACCGGTAATTTGAGAAGCCAGTAATCCACCCTCTGCCTGCTGGCAGCCGTTCGCCGAATAAGCTTCCACACCAAGATTGGCACGAACATCGCGGCGATCACGATATACCAGTAGCTCTGTATGAATTCACTAGCTCCCATGACAATGCGTGTCGGCAAGGGAAGCTCGATCCCCATGCCTGCAAAGCTCTTCACATATTGAGGAATTACAAATATCATCATGAATATTACGACGAAAAACATTACAACGAGCATAAATGCTGGATAGATCATAGCCGACTTCACTTTTTCCCGCGTGTTGCGTTCCTTCTCGTAGAAGACAGCTAGCCGATCAAGCATAGTATCCAAGTTTCCTGCTATTTCGCCAGCATGAACCATACTGACGAATATCGGAGTGAACACAGTCGGGTATACAGAGACCGAATCAGAAAACTGCTTTCCGCCTCGCATTTCTTCTGCAATGACTGTCAAAAGCTTGGAGAAGGTCTTGCTATCCGTCTGTTCACTCAATATCTGTATGGACTCTACTAAGCTGACACCTGCCCGATACATTGTAGCGAGTTGCCTGCAAAATACCGTAAACTGATTTACCTTTACACGCGGACCGCCAAACGATATATCTTTGTATAGTAGAGATTTGCTTGTATCGAAAATATCGGTAACCCACAAGCCCTTCTCGCTTAGCGTCTCGCGTGCACGTTGCATCGTGTTGGCCTCAAGCATTCCGGTAGATTTCTTGCCGCTTGAAGTGACCGCTTTGTACCGATATTTCGGCATATTACCAACCCCATTGAAACTCATTTATTAATGCTAAAGCTCTCCGTGGCCGAACATCGCATCCCGCGCATCCTCTAGCTTAACGAGACCTTGCTGCACGAGCTCACGCAAAGCGTATTCCATCGTCTGCATCCCTTGCGACTTGCCCGTTTGCATAACCGAGCGAATTTGGTAAATCTTCTCAGACCGGATCAGATTCGCAACCGCAGGCGTATTGACCAGCACCTCGAAGGCAGCCGTTCTTCCTTTGCCCCCTATTTTAGGCAATAGCCGCTGCGATATGACACCCACTAGAACAGCCGCTAGCTGTACCCGTATTTGAGCCTGCATCGCAGGTGGAAATACATCTATAATGCGATCAATGGTTTGCGGTGCGTCCGCAGTATGCAGCGTCCCAAATACGAGATGTCCCGTCTCGGCCGCGCTAATTGCCGTACTGATCGTCTCTAAATCCCGCATCTCGCCGACAAGCACAATATCAGGGTCCTGCCGCAGCGCTGCGCGCAAGCCATTCGAGAAGGTTGTCGTGTCAAGGCCAACCTCCCTCTGATTCACGATAGATTTCTTATGATCGTAAATAAACTCGATCGGATCCTCCAGCGTGATGATATGCGCATTTTCCGTCTGATTCAAGTGCTCGATAATGGAAGCTAAAGTTGTTGACTTGCCGCTTCCCGTAGGTCCTGTTACTAGCAGCAGCCCCTGCGGCTTTCTGGCGAATTCAGCTGCCATTCGGGGCAGCAGCAGCTCCTCCATGGAAGGTATTCGGCTTGGCACAATTCGAATCGCAAGACCAATGCTTCCCCGCTGCTTATAGGCATTTATTCTGAATCTTGCTAGTCCAGCAACACCGTATGAGAAGTCGACTTCGCCATTTTGCTGCAGCGTTTCATAGCTCTCGTCTGTCATCAACTGCTTGGCAAGCGCTAACGTATCGTTAGGCATTAACACGGTATCATTAACCGGCCTTAATTCACCGTGGATACGAAAAATAATAGGCGAGCTGACTGTAATATGGATATCGGATGCTTGTTTTGAATGAGCTAGATAAAGCAGTTCCTCTGCTTGCATGAATTGCACCCTTCCTGCTGGATGTTAACCTACTATTCACTTTGTCCAAGCACACGAAATATCTCGGCAACAGTCGTAAGACCTTCAACCGCTTTCCTCAAGCCATCCTCTAAGATCGGTATCATTCCTTGCTTTATCGCATGCTCGTAATATTCGTTGTCGGATCGCTTGGAAATAATAAGAGATCGAAGCTGATTATCGATTTGCAGCACTTCATGGATGGCCAGCCTTCCCTTATAACCGGTTTGTCCGCATTCTCCGCAGCCCGCGCCTTTGTATAAATGATTAGCATGGATGCCATGACCAGCAAGAAGCTCTAATTCCTCGTTCATCGGCGTATATCGCTGCTTGCAGAGCGGGCAAATCCGTCTAGCAAGCCGCTGCGCGACGATGCAATTCACGGTAGACGAAATAAGAAAGGGTTCTACGCCCATATCGATTAATCGCGTAATCGAATTGACTGCGTTGTTCGTATGTAATGTGCTGAGTACGAGATGTCCGGTCATCGCAGCCCTTACCGATATTTCCGCCGTCTCGGCGTCGCGAATTTCTCCAAGCATTACGATATTAGGGTCCTGCCGCAAAATAGCCCTCAGCCCCTTGGCGAACGTAAGGCCGGTTAAAGGATTTACCTGTACCTGGTTGACGCCCTCAAGCTGATATTCAACCGGATCCTCGACAGTAATGATATTCACATCATCTTTATTGAGATGGGCAAGCGCGGAGTATAACGTTGTCGATTTCCCGCTTCCGGTAGGTCCGGTTATGAGCACAACCCCATGGGCCATTTCAATGTTTTTGCGAAAAACCTTCTCATTGCGCTCCGATAATGCTAATTTCGAAATGTCGGCAAGCGAGTTGCCCAGATCCAACACCCGAATAACGATCTTCTCGCCATGAATCGTCGGCAGAGTCGAAACGCGGACATCAACCTTCCGATAATCCACATCAAGCTCAACTCGTCCATCTTGCGGAAGGCGACGCTCGGCAACATTCAAATTGGCCATAATTTTAATACGTGCGACAATTATGCTGTGCATGTTAGGCGGAAGCGTTCGCTCTGTCCTCATCACGCCGTCCACTCGGTAACGAATGCGAAAGCTGCCATTTTGCGGATCCAAGTGAATATCGCTCGCTCCCAATTGAACGGCTTGCAAAATAACTTGGTTGACGGTTTTGACGACTGGAGAATCCTCATCCTGTATAGCATGATCCTCATCTAGATCTCTTAGCTGCAAATTTTGAGTGATCTGCTCGATCGTATCCTGCAGACCATAATAGCGATTAATGGCGCGCATAAGCTCATCTTTAGATGCAATGACTGGTTCAACTCTAAGCCCGGTGGCAATCCGAATTTCATCAATTGCAAAGTAGTCCAGCGGATCAGCCATGGCTAGAACCAGCTTATTGCCATCCATCCGAATCGGCATGACACAATGCTGGCTTGCTAGCTTTTGAGAAATAAGCTGTATAATTTTAGGATCAATCTTTTGACGATAGATTTGCACATGAGGAATACCGAGCTGGAATTCCAACACCTCAATAAATTGCTGCTGCGTAATGTACCCTTTGGAAATTAATACATCGCCGAGCCTTATTTTTAATTCCCGCTGCTGAACTAATGCCTGCTGCAGCTGCTCTTCGGTAATTACGCCAGACTCGACTAGCAAATCTCCTATTCGCTTACGGGTAACTGACATAATTTTCACCTACTATCAAATAGATTTCAAGATTGTAGAATTAATTGCGTTCAATTTGCCTTATATAAAACAAATTCCAAAACAAAAATGATACTTAAGACCTATTGTTATCGTAAGTGTAGGAGTATTTTACCAATAAATAGTTTGTTGTTTTTCGTATATAGTCCTTAAGAACCAATAACATTGTACTAGTGGGAAGAATATTGGCGGTATGTGTCGAATGTTACTTTTATTTTACTACATTTTGACTTAAATTGTGCTACTTTTTTTCATTTCAAAAAATAAACTTCATCGATATAAATAATTGAATAACAAAATCATAGCCGCTAGCGATATCGCTTTCATTATGAGTAAGCTCCCTTGAGGAATTGGACATTCGGATTATGTTATACTTTGCTTATGGAACAATGGAAAAAAAATCTGGTCGTGTTGTGGTTCGGACAGTTTCTCGTTATGGCTGGGATGACGATGATCATTCCGTTCTTGTCTCTTTATTTGCAATTCGATTTAGGCTTATCGGATAAGCATGAGATCGGCGTTTGGGCTGGATTTATTTTTGCCGGAAACTTTGTAACGTCATTTATTTTCCAACCGATATGGGGCAAAATGGCCGACCGATACGGTCGTAAAATGATGCTGCTTCGCTCAGGCTTCGGCATGTCGATCGTTATGGTATTGATGGGCTTTGCCACCAATCCGTGGCATCTGCTGCTGCTTCGAATGGTAAATGGTACGATTTCTGGCTTTAATCCTGCTTCAATTGCTTTGATCTCGGCAACGACACCAAAAAATCGGATGGGCTTCGCGATGGGTACGATTCAATCCGGGGGTATTGCGGGTACGATTCTTGGACCATTCATCGGCGGTTTAATGGCGGACACTATCGGTTTCCGCTCCATTTTCTATTTGACGGGGGCTTTGCTTTTTGCGGCTTCGCTGCTTGCTTTGTTCGTCGTAAAAGAGCCCTTTGACCGGATGAAGGCAGCTGCTCGCGAGCAGGCTTCCGTTATTGAAGGATTTCGGAAGCTGAGCGTAATTCCGCAGCTAACGGCATTGTTCGCGGTCACCTTCCTCATCCAATTTGCGATGATGAGTCCGATGACGCTTATTCCGCTCTACGTGCAGGAGCTTCACGGCACAACCGCTAACCTTGCTTTCTTTGCCGGCTTTGTTGGCTCAGTAACAGGTCTCTCCAATTTGGTAGCCTCGCCGCTGCTTGGGAAGCTTAGCGACCGAATTGGCGCTGAGCGTGTGCTTGGGGTCGCGCTTGTTGGAGCCTCGCTTGCTTTTATCCCGCAAGCTTTGGCTGGAACGGTCTGGCAATTGCTGCTTGCGCGCTTTGTGCTTGGCATTTTTCTTGGGGGGCTTATTCCAGCGGTAAACTCCCTTATTCGCAAATACACACCGGACGGCATGGAGAGCCGTTCCTACAGTTTTAACACCAGCACAATGAGCCTCGGCAACATGATCGGTCCGATTACTGGCGGCGCCCTCTCCGGCTGGATCGGTATTCAAGGCTTATTCGTCCTCTCCGCGGTCATGCTAATGATTAACGCAGGGTGGGTATGGCAGTCGCTGCTGCGCAAGCGGCCACAGAAACAACAAGGCAAGGACGGCTGACGCCGTTCAATAGCAATGACGACGTGACGTGAGATGTTGGAGTATAACCAATCTCTCATGTCACTTTTCTTTTTGTGCGGCAGCTCGTCAGCATGTACATCGTCACCTTTCAGCACCATCTTTCTCGGTACGTTCATAGTTGCTTACAGCCAGCTTTCGACCAGCCGCACACGCCGAACTCACGCTGCAAGCGCACATACGTGCTCCTGTCTTTCAGAACACACAGAATTGTTGAATGGGCATCACAACCACCCTACAGCAACAAAAAAAAGCACTGTCCCCCTTCAATAAAATACGAAGTGGCTCAGTGCTTTCTTATTAAATTCATTTGACGATTGCAATCGCAAGACCGTCATATCCGGGCAGCACTGTGCTCTGCAGCCGTTCATCCGACGCGATCATCTCATTAAAGGAACGTACAGCGCGAACCGATGGCCCCTCTTTGGCTGGATCGATCGTTCTGCCTCGCAGCAAAATATTATCGCCTACAATGATAGCGCCAGGATTTGCTAAAGCAATCGCATAATCCAGATAAACCGGGTAGCCTTCTTTATCCGCATCAATAAAGAAGAATTCGAATTTTCGGCCAGATGACTTCAGCTCCTCCAAGCTTTGCTTCGCGTCGCCTACCATGTAGTCTACCTTATCCCCCAACCCCGCCGCTTCCATATGAATCTTGGCTAGATCCGCATAGTTTTGCAGCAGCTCAAGCGATACCAGCTTGCCGCCCTCTCGCAGCCCGCGTGCCAAGCAAATGCCGCTATATCCGCCAAGCGCCCCTATTTCAACGATATTTTCAGCCTTCGATAACGATACTAGCATTGTAAGCAGCCTGCCATAGCCGTTAGCAACCGATATATCGGGCATTCCGTTCGCTGCTATTCCTGCTTTTGCGCGCTCAAGATCGGCATCTGCTCCATAAAGCGAATCCACATAATGTTCGTTCTGCAACATTGTTCTTCTCTCTCCAATTTTACAATTTGTAATAACAACCTAGTTTGTCCTATACTTGATTGTAAGTTTTTGTTCACGGGGTTACAAGCTTTCGCCTTTAATGCGACAGCTTCTGTCGCCAAGAATTGATGAAAAGAGAGTGTAAAATGGAAAAGTTACAGCTAATCGCAACCGCACCGATGGGGCTTGAGGCGGTTGTCGCACGCGAGCTGAAGGATTTGGGCTATACCGATCTTCAAGTAGAAAACGGACGCGTGAATTTCACAGGCGGTCCGATCGATATTTGCCGCACCAACCTGTGGCTGCGTACAGCAGGCAGAATTCTTATTAAAATGGGAGATTTCCCTGCAACCACATTCGACGAGCTGTTCGAAGGCACAAAAGCGCTCGATTGGCCGACGTGGATTCCGAATGACGGTGAATTTCCCGTTAACGGCCGTTCGCAAAAGTCACAGCTTACAAGCGTTCCAGCCTGCCAAAGCATCGTTAAAAAAGCGGTAGTCGATAAAATGAGCGATCGTTACGGTACCGAATGGTTCCCCGAGGACGGCGGACGTTATGTTATTGAAGTTACGCTGATGAATGATCGGGCGATGCTTACCCTCGATACGACAGGCGACGGCTTGCATAAACGGGGCTACCGTAAAATAGCTACCGAAGCTCCGATTCGGGAGACGCTTGCCGCAGCGCTCGTTTCGCTTAGCCGCTGGCGTCCTGAACGGCCGCTTTATGACCCGTTTTGCGGGTCCGGCACAATTTTAATAGAGGCTGCAATGATTGGATGGAATATTGCACCAGGACTTCGGCGAAGCTTTAATAGTGAGGGCTGGCCGCTTATTCCAAATGAGCTATGGGAAGAAGCCCGCGATGAAGCCTTTGATTTAGTGAAGGATGACATCCCGCTTCAAATTGCCGGTTCTGATATTGACCCCGGCGCCATTGAGATTGCGGAGGCTAACATTAAGAAAGCTGGATTTGGCAAAGAGATCAAGCTCTCCGTACAACCCGTCGCCAAGGTGAAGCTGCAAGGCGATTACGGCGTGATCATTACGAATCCGCCATATGGCGAACGGCTCGGCGATGATGTGCAAGCGGAGGCAGCGCTTCGCCAATTCGGTTTAACGGCTCTGCACTATCCGACATGGTCGTATTTCTCGATCAGCCCGTCAACGACGCTTGAGAATTATTTCAACCGTCCGGCGGACAAGAAGCGCAAGCTTTTCAACGGCCGCATTGAATGCAACTACCTGCAATTTTTCGGCCCGCTTCCCCCTCGCGGAAATCGGCAGTAAAGGAATAGAAAGGATATTTCACTTATGTTATCTAGTAGGCAAACGCCATTACGCCATGGCATGAGCACAGTTCTTATTTGGCTTGAGCGTCTTAAAGCTGCCGACCTGCTGCTGTTTGCTGGCGTAATGCTTGCCAAGCTGTATTTGTATTCGGAAATTCTTCATGTCGCTAATATGAAAATGACCGACAAAGACGCTCTGATTGAGCTCGGTGCCGTGCTGCTTTTCAGCTTTTGGACGATATGGCTGCCCGCACGCGGGCGGATTATTTCTCTTATCGCACTAAATGTGATCGCATCCTTTGTTTTATATGCCGATCTCATTTATTATCGATACTTTCAAGATTTAATATCAGTCCCTGTACTGCTTCAATTCAGCCAAGTCGATTCTCTCGGCGATAGCATCGGAACGCTGCTGCGCGCTAAAGATTTTTTGCTTTTCCTTGACTGGATAGTAATTGTACCGTTTGCGTTCTACGCGATATGGAGAGGCCGCGGTGATCTTCGCCGGGCAAATGAGCATCGTCAGAAGACTGCCATTTGGCAAAAAGCGATCGTCCGCGTCGTGCTGAGCGCAGTCATTTTTGTAATCGGCACATCGCTTGTATTCACCAATGTGAATGAAGCCAAGCGTACGTGGGCGCAAGGCGTATTTGTCGGCAACTGGTGGAACCTGTCCATCTATAATGTTACCGGGGCGCTTGGCTTTCACGGCTATGACGTATATCGGTACGTGAAGCAGCACTGGCTCGACGCTGAGACCGTTACGGCCGAGCAATCCTCCGAAGCTCAAAAATGGATCGAAGCGCGAGGCGATCTTCGCGGCAAGCTCGAGGAGGACGCGCTATTCGGCGCCTATAAAGGCAGCAACGTCTTAATGATCCAGCTTGAAGCGTTCCAAAACTTTATGATCAACAAATCGATTGGCGGTCAAGAGATTACGCCTAATTTGAATGAGCTTACCCGGCAAAGCGCGTATTTCAGCCAGTTTTACCATCAAACGGCCCAAGGAAGAACGTCGGACGCTGATTTTACCGCAAACTGCTCGATGCAGCCAGTAGCGAACGGCTCCGTGTTCATCCAATATGCGCCGAATGAGTTCGATTGCATGTCCAAAACGTTGAAGGAAAACGATTATGGGACATCCGTTTTTCATTCCTATGAGGGCGGCTTCTGGAATCGGAATACGATGTATCACAATATGCAATACGATCAGTTTTACAGCTTAAAGCATTTTACGCTGGATGAGAAGATCGGCTGGGCGCTTGGCGACAAGTCTTTCTTCAGGCAATCGCTGGATGTCATATCCGAGCAGAAGCGGCCCTTCTACTCGTTCCTGATTACCCTCTCCAGCCATCACCCCTACACGATGCCTCCAGAGGAGAAAAAACTTGAACTAGGTGAGCTAAAAGGCACGATGATGGGCGATTACTTGCAGGCGATTCATTATGTGGATGCCGCGCTCGGCGAGCTTATCGATCGCATGAAGAAGGAAGGCCTCTGGAACAACACTATTCTGGCGATGTACGGGGATCACGACAATTCCATTAAGGATTGGTCGCTGTTCGAGACCTTCCTTGGCAAGGAGCTTAATGATCTTGAGCGCCAAATGATTTTGAAGCAGGTTCCTTTTCTTGTTCATTTGCCTGGGGATGAGCATGCTGGCACCTATACACAGGTTGGCGGACAGCTTGATGTAATGCCTACGATTATGCACCTGCTTGGCATTTCGACCGCTGATCAATACTTGATTGGAACGCCGCTTTTGACCGACAAACCGCTTACTGGCAAAAAAGTCGTGTTAAGAAACGGTGCATTCACCGATGGTGCCTTCTACTTCAAGCCCTCTACCGATGGTGTCGCGAGGAACGGAACCTGCTGGAACATTCAAAACAGCGCACCCGGCGAAATGAACGCATGCTTAATCGAGTACGAGAGCGCGCGCACCGAGCTGAACATGTCCGACCAAATCGTCATGAACGATTTAATCGATGACTTCAAGGAACAAACGGCTTCGGAAGCGCGTGGCAATAGCGACTTGGAAACCGTTCGACGTTAATAAATGGCAATGTCTCAGTTAAGGCTGACTGAACCCTTGAAGCACTCCGTTACTCCGTTAAGTAAACGATGTAATTTGTGTCACACCATTCTATTGCACAAACTACAACATAACGTCTCCGTGTGCTAAGTTAGCTTATGAAGCTGCCTCCTCCATAGCAGGGGCGACCAGCATAATAACGATACAACAAAAAAAGGCTGTCCCACCAAGTCATCGACTCGAAGGGAAAGCCTTTTTTTCTACTTCCCATGCTGTGCCAGCCAGCCCAGCACATCATCTATTGTCTTCACCGGCACGACTTTCAGATCAGGCGCGCTGCTGCGAGCCTCTTCTTCTAACGCCGCCGGCACAAAAAATACGTCGGCGTCCGTGCGGCTGATCGCGTACGCCTTTTGCCTAATACCGCCGATAAGTCCAATGGAGCCATCCGCTTCAATTGTACCTGTACCGGCTACCTGAATGCCATGCGTAACGCCGCCGGGCGTCAACTGATCAATTAGCGCGAGCGTCAGCATCGCGCCATGCGATGGCCCTCCGATATGCGCCATGAACCGTTTGTAATCGATGCTGCGTGGGATGTCGAGAAGCAGCTCCGTTTGTACTGAAATACCGAATATGGGCCGTATTGGATCATCATCCGATGCCCTAGTGATAACATCCACTTCGACGGATTTACCGTCTCTTCGCAGCTTAACGGCAACTGTTTCGCCAGGTTTAACGGCATTTGACATATAAGCCGTCATGTCAACAATCGAACGCACGACTTGTCCGTTCAGACTATCAATAATATCGCCTGCCTGAAGCCGTTGATCAGCTGGACTGTCTTTCACGATGGCAATCACTCTGACACCATCCGCCGAGATGCCCTTCCCCACGCCTGCCTTCTGCATAGCAACCGCGGCAGCCACGCTATTAGCATCCGTCTTCATAAGGACGACCTGTGCATAGGATTCCGACAGCGGAGGCTCATTAGCTGGTATTTTCTCGAAGCTGTACAACGGCAGAAGCTTCGCATACAACCAATCTGCCGGCACGGCCGGCCTATCAAATACGAGCACGCCATTAATTGTGCCAACCTGCTTGCCGCCTTCTACATGCGCGTATCTATTCATATTCAGCGTCATGCCA
This sequence comes from Paenibacillus sp. Y660, assembly GCF_057221575.1. NCBI lineage: Bacteria > Bacillati > Bacillota > Bacilli > Caryophanales > Paenibacillaceae > Paenibacillus > Paenibacillus sp. Y660. The sequence goes on from NZ_JBXBBJ010000030.1 coordinate 24,807, forward strand.
GGATAAGTTACGCGATAGCCTGTAGGGCAGAGCAATACCACTAACAGCACAATCGTAATGAGCAAAGCTGCTGCCCCTCTCTTTGGCAACCACAGAACCGTTAAGCGCCTTCTCCTTGCGCTTGAAGTCCGCTCCTCCAATTGCAGCAGCTTTGCCGCACGCGCGCGCTCCAGCCCCTCGCTGAGCAGCATATCCGCAAAAACAAGAGGTGCCGCAGCACCTATAATAATGAGCAGCTGAAACAGCTTCTCCGGCGCAAACAGTACGAAGCTCGCCCCGATAATTCCTAATACTGCTATAAAAAGCCGCAATAGCTGCAATAAAACAAAAAAGCCCAGCTTCCTGCGCTGCTGCCACGCGCCTAACAAAGCGCCAAACGCCCAGCTGAGCGGAACGAGCGCAAGCAAGTTGAACAGCCGATCGATCATTTCGATCCACTGCATCCCACTTCCGGTTCTAAGCGGCGCCGGCAGCCAAATAAGCTCTGCCCCAACCAAGCAAGCTAGGGCAAGAGCGAGTCCAAATAAATAATAGCATGCTGGCTTCAGCATCTGTTCTTCCTCCTAAGCTTCCATTGACTAGCCTATGTCTCAGCCGTAAAACAAACAAAAGACCCGACGATCCGAATCGCGGGTCCTACTTCGTTTGCAAATATTGGCGCTCTTCCGATTCAATGCCCCTGTCTCTCAGCTCGCCCTTCTCTATATCTTGAATACGCTCAAGCCACTGCGAAGGGGGATGGTTCATACGGCGCGCATGATCGAGCAGCTGCGCATATTGACCGCAATTGTCATAGCCTCCGAGCTTGCGCACGACCTCGATATATTCGACGACAAGCACTCTTGCATCTGCAGGCGTGTAGCCATATTCGGCTGCCAACGCCTCAACAATTCCACGCTCATACAAGCTTAACCTGACCTGCGTTTTCGCTTTCATGATAGATCCACCTGCTTCCCGTATAAATATGGTAGCCGACAAGCTTCAAATGAGCCTCCCACCGTTCGGAGCAAAAGACGACCTGATTGCCGAGCCGAAGCGAATCCAGCTTCGTGCCTTTGCGAGAAATCGTAATTTGTTCATAAAACCAATGCTCATCTTTATTTAATTGTACTGCTTTATGTACGATTTTTCCAGTGTCATTGTCCGCCATCGGACCTATTATAATGTCCGGATGGGATTCGCAAGGGTCGCTCCCTTTGACCGCCGCCTTACGGTGAGCATAGATGAAGGAAGCCCATGCCGGCGAATCGGACAAAAACAACAACGGCTCTACTCGCTCTGGCACCGACGTCAGCTCAACAACCAGCACGCATGGACGACCTCCATCCCATGACTCCTTTGCCGCCTTATGCGACCATTTGCGAGCCTGCGCTATCGATATCGTCGTATAGAAGCCCTCTCCAAAATCTTTGCCTGGCCGCCAATATGGCGAATTCAACAGCTTTTGACTAAACGATTGCACCGTATCGCTTGTCGTGCCGTGATATAACAGCTGCGGCGTCGTTATGTCCACCCTTGTACTCCTTTCGAATGGCAATAGCCTATATTTGCGCAAAGACCCTGCGATGAAAGCTATCGCAGAGTCTCGTTGTGTGTTCAGCCATATAGATCATGTTATTTTTTAATATACGGAAGGATCTTCTGGATCGCTTCATCCTCGGATGCCGCCTTTATATAACGGCCGTTAACAAATATGAATGCGTACCGGGCACAGGGCCCGCAGTAAGATTTGCAGCCGACACGCACTTCCGTGTCAGGCACCAGCTTTTGCAGCTTGGGAACAATTGATTTCATCTTCATGTGCTTGCATTTGTCGCAAACCATTATATCGTTAGCCATTATTCAACTTCCTATTTCAACCAGATTCGGATGATGCTTAGTGATCGCCGTGGTTGCCCTTAGTTGGATTCGTAACGGCAAAGCCTTCTTCAGGCACATAGAAATAATCGATGCGTACGCCGTCTAGAAAAGCGTTATCCTTCTCCAAAATAACGTCGATTCCTTTGTCCGTCGTGACGACAATATCTTTCTCCGTCGGTTCGTCGATGCCCATGCCGTAATGCGCATGATCACCGTGCGAGTGAGTAACGTACACGCGCAGCTTTTTACCTGTATTCTCAGGCTTGTCCAGCTCTTCTTGAATAACTTTTGCAGCGTTTTTGGAAATTTTGCAGTTCATTTTTTATCCAGCTCCTCTTATCGTTATGCCTTGAGGCAATGATCATAATTTCATATTATACTTGGTCTCCATTCTACGGGCAAACCATTCCGCCAGCAGCATCGTCACCGCAATATCATCTATTGGCAAAAAAGGCAGCGGCAGCACATCAGGCAATACCCAGTAAAGGAAAACAGGTATGGTAAAAATCAGCTTGTCCAGCAAGGAAACGTTCTTAGAACGAAGCAGTTGGAATATTCGAGCAAACGTCCGCTGCCAATGGCGCAGCGACAGCATTTTACGCATCAGAAATCCCTCCTTCGCTGTTCTTTTCCGATTATTATAGCATAACCATGTCTTCCATACCTACTCCGCACCAACGCGGCCGATAGCCGCTAAAGACGAAGCGCCTCTAGCAGCAGCGGCTGCAGCTCAACATAGATGTTGTCAAAATTGCTCATCGGCAGCGGATTTTCGCCATAGCCCGCTTCTACCGTAAATCCCGGCCTGCGAAAATGTTGAATGAACCAGTCCTTATAGCCCGCATCGCTGCCCGTCAGCTTGACCGGCACATAGCCGCTAACCTGCCCTAGCCTTCGTGCAAGCTCCTCCGCCTCTGCCGGCTCGTAATCACGATAGTTCCAATAGATTTCCCGACCCTGCGTATGAAGCGCCACAACAGCATCAAATCCAATCGTTTGCGCAAAACGAGCCATCGCGATTGCCTCCGGCTCGCTTAGCGGAAACGGCCCAGGGTAGTCTCGCGGACCAGGTCCTGCGATTCCTCTGCGCTTGCATTCCTCTTCCCAGAACGCAGGAAATTGATCATTTAGATCAACGCCCCTCACATTCGCTTTCCAGCCGTTAAACTGCTCGGAGCCTCCGTTCCATTCCATCAGCTGTCTATAAAATGGATGCGTCGGCATTGCGCCGTACTGCGCAAGCTCAACGCCATCGGGATTTACCATCGGGACTGCCCATAGCGTCACTTTCCTGCACAGATCCTCCACTTGCTGATTGCCGATCGGGTCGCCGGTACAATAGGCTGCGGACAAATCCGCGACAAATCGCATAAGCAGGGCAGAGGTTATCCATTCGTTCGCATGAAAGGAGCCATTCATATGAATAAGGCGCGGACCGTTTCCGCAGCGAAGCGCTAATATCGGCTTGCCCATCACGCTTTGTCCAATGACATGCGCCGACAAAAAAGGGTATTTGCCCGTCAGTTGCCTTACGCCCTCCGTTAAATCGAGATAGCTATAAGTTTGTAAGGAATATATCATGATCGCCTCCTGACGCATCAATTTGTTCCTATCATGCTATGCGGCGAAGCACATGTCCTATGAAGCAAATGCAAAAAAGAAGCCGTGCCTTTGGCAGGCCCGGCTTCCGTTCTTCCATTTAACCGCGTATTATGCTTAGACGATATTTGGTATTTGCCAGACGACGGGCGTTAGCTCAATTTGCTCGCCAAGCCACTGCTGGGTAATCGACTGGAACATTTTCGTATCGCCGCTGCAAAAAAACTGATGGATCGGCACAATGCCGCCTCGAGACAGCTTGCTTTGGTTATGCAAAATCGTACTGATCTCGCGTGCAGTCTCGTCTGCTGAGCTGATCAGTTTAACGCTCTCACCCATTACCTCGGATATCGTCTCCGACAGAAATGGATAATGCGTGCAGCCGAGAATTAACGTATCCATCGGGTATCCGCGCAAATGGCCAATGGAGCTGCGCACCGTCTCATACGTTTCAAGCGAACGGAATTTCCCCTTTTCCACCAGCGGCACGAAGCTCGGACACGCCAAGCTGACCACCTGCACATGGGGAGACAGCTTGCGCAGTGCCTGTTCGTATGCGCCGCTCTTGATCGTGCCTTCCGTGCCGATAACGCCGACGCAGTCCGTCACCGTCAGACCAATTGCCGCCCTAGCGCCAGGATTAATAACGCCTACAACGGGAATTGCCACTCTAGAGCGGATATCGTCAAGTCCTGCTGCGGTTGCTGTATTACATGCTATAACAATCATTTTCGGATTAAACTGTATAAGATAATCAACAATCTCTCTCGTAAAGCGGACGATCTCCTCAGTAGAACGTGGACCGTAAGGCGTCCGAGCCGTGTCTCCGAAGTAAAGGATTTTTTCGTGCGGTAGTTGGCGCATGACTTCTTTGGCAACGGTTAGGCCGCCTACGCCTGAATCTAGTATCGCAATCGGTTGCTGCACAAACACACCGCTTTCCTAAACAAAGTGTAATGAATCGAGACAGAATAGCATATGAAAACAGGCACAAAAACGTACCTACATCTTATCTTAAAATTGGACAAGGTTCAACGTAGATTCATGATGAAAAACACGGCAGCCGCTGCTCATCTATGGCCGAAAAGGCTGTAAAAAATGGGCTGTCCACCAGCTCTTTTTTCTTGTTGACAGCTTAAATGTCGTCGACGCTTGGAACTGGCGCCGGGTGTTTCACATCAACTTGCCTGTACGTATCCTTGCAACGATATTAATTGCAATTTCACTTAGCGGCAAGAAAGCAGAAGGCCCTTCATGGTTATTTTAGGCATCGGAATCGGTCTCGTTATGCCGCTTCTCACGCTCGTCCTGCGGGATCGCCTAAAGCGCCATATCTGCTTTAAGAAGGACCGCGAATGACTACGCAATGTAGCTTCGGGGTCTCTTTTTGTTCTAGCAGCTTGTTTCGATAGCTAGATTTCGGGTACATACAATTAAAACCATTTCAAGCAGCGTAATCCCACTTATACATTCAAGGAGGAAATTTTGATGACAAAAAATCAACAATCGATTGGCCGCTTGCAAGGAAAAGTAGCACTCATTACGGGGGCTGGCTCCGGAATTGGCAAAGCAACCGCTTTGAAGTTCGCACAGGAAGGCGCGAGCTTAGCTCTCCTTGATGTCAAGGAAGCCGCAATGGAAGAGGTTTGCCTCAGCATCCGGAAGTATAACGTAGATTGCCTAGCGATCGAAGCCGACATCTCGGATGAAATTCAAATGGCGAACGCCTATCGGCAAGTACAAGAACATTATGACAAGCTGGATATCGTCTATGCCAATGCTGGCATTAACGGCGTTTTGACCCCGATCGAGCTTATGGATTTCGACGACTGGAATACGACGCTGCAAACTAATTTGAGCGGTACCTTCCTCACCGTTAAACATGCTATCCCTTTATTGAAGGATAAAGGCGGCAGCATATTAATTACGGCTTCCATAAACGGCAACCGCGTTTTTTCCAATATTGGCTTCAGCGCTTACAGCAGCACCAAGGCGGGACAGGTCGCGTTCGCCAAAATGGCAGCGCTGGAGCTTGCCAAGTATAAAATTCGCGTCAATGCGATATGCCCTGGCGCAATTGAGACGAATATCGAAGAAAACACCGAGCGGATGCCCGAGCTTGCGCGCGTAACGATTCCCGTTGAATATCCGCAAGGGAGCCAGCCGCTTGAGCACGGACCCGGAAGCGCAGACCAAGTAGCCAAGCTTGCTTTGTTCCTCGCTTCAGAGGAATCCAGACATATCTCAGGCACAGCTGTCTACATTGACGGTGCAGAATCATTGCTTCGCGGATAATGCTTATTTTTTGCTAGCCAAAATCATATATACAGGAGTGGGAGCCAATGTTCAAAGAATGCTTGCACCATTCGCCCGATCTCAAATGGGCTTATGCTTACGACCGCGATACCTATCATCTCAGGCTCCGCACCAAAAGAAACGATGTCGAAGAAGCTGTAGCGGTAACGGGTGACAAATACGACTGGGATAACTATCGTCTGGATGTTCAGATGGAGAAAATTGCGGCGGACCCTTTATTTGACTATTGGGAGGCGGTGGTTAAACCGGAGCAGCGGCGCTTTTCTTACGGGTTTCGCGTTCGCAGCGGCGAAGAGACGCTATGGCTTATCGAGAAAGGCATCTTTGAGGAGCAGCCTGCCCCAGCCGGCGGGTATTTTGATGTTCCATACATACATGCCATCGATCTGTTTGACGCGCCCGAATGGGCTAAGGACGCGATATTTTACCAGATCATGCCGGATCGCTTCGCTAACGGCGATACAAGCAATGATCCCGATGGCGTGCGCCCTTGGGGCGAGCAGCCAAGCGAAGAATCTCACTTTGGCGGCGATCTGCAAGGTATCATCGATAACCTTAGCCATCTAACGAATTTAGGCGTTAATGCGATTTATTTGACGCCTATTTTCAATGCTCCCTCCAATCACAAATACGATACGATCGATTATATGCAAATCGATCCGCAGTTCGGGGATGCAGAGCTGGTTAAGCAGTTGGTGAAAGCATGCCATGACCTCGATATTCGTGTCGTGCTTGATGCCGTATTCAATCATACCAGCGAGCAGTTTCCTCCTTTCCAGGATGTGCTGAAGCACGGCGAAAGCTCCAAGTACAAGGACTGGTTCCATCTGAACGGCTTCCCCGTAGAGGTCAAGGATGGCGCTGCCAATTACGCAACCTTCGGCTTTTATGGCAATATGCCCAAGCTGAATACGGCAAACCCCGAAGTAAAGCAATATTTGCTTGATATCGCTGTTTACTGGATGAAGGAAGCGGATATCGACGGCTGGAGGCTGGATGTAGCCAATGAAGTCGATCACGCCTTTTGGCGGGAATTCCGTACTGCTGTCAAAAAGGAGAAAGCCGACGCCTTCATAATCGGAGAAGTATGGGGCAATTCGCTCAATTGGCTGCGTGGGGATGAATTTGATTCCGCGATGAATTATCCGTTCACGAATTGCGTTTTGGACTTTTTCAGTTCGTCTGAGCGAAAAGCCTCGGATTTCGCCGATCAAATTAATCGGTTGCTCATGAGGTATCCTCAGCAAACCAATGAGGCTCTATTTAATCTTCTATCCAGCCATGATGTCACGCGTTCGGCAACTGTGCTTGGCGGCAACAAGCTGCGTTTAAAGCTTGCCGTCGTATTTATGTTCACTTCTATGGGTATTCCTTGCGTTTATTATGGCGATGAAGTCGGTTTGGATGGAGGGGACGATCCGGATTGCCGCAAATGCATGGAGTGGGACCAAGGCAAGCAGGACCGCGAGCTGTTTGACTTTTATCAGCTATTGATTGCGCTGCGCAAGCAGCATGCTGCCCTCCGCGACGGGCGGTTTCGCTTCCTTCATGCAGATAATGAAAAGGGAGCTTTGATTTTTGAGCGTTTGAATAATGAGCAGCATTTTACGCTGTGGATCAATAATACGGAGGACTCCCTAACGCTTGCGCATGTCATGGAAACAGACGATTGGCGTGATGCCTTTACAAATGATGAGGTTGCGACGATCGATAATCAGCTTCAACTCGAGCTCAAGCCGCTCGACTTTCGAATTTTATACCGGGACATTTAATTTTGTCGCTTCGGTTTCAAAGCTGCATCTATAAGGTTAATGGATCCTAATCGTTAACGGACGCTCGCAGCAATTACTCATAATGGATTGGGGGAAATTTATTTGAAAACACATACTGATTGCATTGCCATGTTATTAGCTGGCGGAGAAGGACGTCGCTTAGCTCCGCTTACGAGTCAGTCAGCCAAGCCTATCATTCCTTTTGGCGATCGCTTTCGCATGATCGATTTCCCGCTGAATAACTGTGCAAATTCCAATATCTCGACAATTGGCGTCCTTACGCAATACTGCGCGGATACAGTCCATCAATATATAGCAAACGCTAAATATGAGTTTTCCGAAATTAACGCTTCCGGCGGTGTCACTCTACTTCCCTCCTCGCGCAAGTGCTTGGCAGGTTATGCAGGAACTGCTGACGCGATTTATCAAAACATGGATTATATCGACAAGCAAGCACCTGAGCATGTACTTATTCTCTCTGGTGACCATATTTATGAAATGGACTATACGCCTATGCTGGAATTTCATAAGAAGCAAAGGGCAGCAGCTACCATTGCCGTCAAGCAAGTGGCTTGGCGCGAAGCAAGCCGCTTCGGCATCCTTGCAACCGATGAGCAAGCTCGCGTTTGCTCCTTTCAAGAGAAGCCTGAAGAACCGCAAAGCAACTTAGCATCCATGGGCATTTATTTGTTCCGATGGGCAGATTTAAAGAGGTACCTGCTGGAGGATGCCGCTAATCAAAGTTCCAGTCACGATTTTGGGAAGGATGTCATTCCGTCCATTCTCTCTTCTAAAGCTCACATGGCAGCATACACATACGACGGCTATTGGCGGGATGTCGGTACAATCGAAAGTCTATGGGAGGCAAACATGGACCTTTTGGATGGCGAGCTGCGTCTGGCTGCTAACGACAATCAAGTGCTGTCCGAAAGTCATTCAGCCGCCGATAAGAGCTATTTGAATCCCATTGCCACGATTACGGATTCCATTCTTCATCCGGCATCCACCGTGGAAGCGGAAGTGACCCGCTCCATCGTATGCGCTGGCGTGTCGATTGGGCTAAACAGCGAGATTTACGAAAGCATCATTATGCCTGGCGCAACAATCGGTAGAAATGTCACCATTCATCGCGCAATTATCGGTGAAGGAGCCGTTATTCACGACGGAGCCTACATCGGCCGATTGAATGACGAAATATGTGTAGTTGGACCCGGTGAAGCGATTACCGCAGCGTCTCCATCCAGAAACGATTACAATATGGAGCCGCTCTCAACCCTTCTTCGTGCAGACCCCATACATCATCACACCAATATTGTTGGCTGACTCGCGACTATGCCAACGAACAAAAAGGCAAGCTGCCGGAGCCTCAGCTCAGAGCAGTTTGCCTTTTTCTTCAACCTTATCACGCATGCCTCGTCAACCTTTGCTTGATTAAAGCTCCTTCGATGCCGCCGCTTCCGTTCCTCCAGCTTCTACCGCTTCGATCGCGCTCGTTTCTTGCTTTTCCACCGCTTCTGATAGGTCAACAATAACTACGGAGTCAGCAATTGCTTCTGTCTCTTCTGTTCCTTTGGCGCGTGCTTTTACACTGCTGACGACATTGCTGGCCGCTTGCTTCGTTTTGTCAGCGATTTGAACCGCTTGATCCCCAATTTGCTTGGCAATGCGGCCAGTCGTATCGCTTACTTGACCAGCAACCTTCACTGTCGTATCGCTTACCTTCTGCGCTTGAACCGAAATATCCTGACGCAGCTCTTTGCCAGGTTTCGGCGCCAATAATAAAGCAGTAACAGAGCCTACAACACCTCCAGCTATTGCGCCAAGCAAAAATCCTTTTGATTGTTTTCGTGTTGACATTATAGTTGCTCCTTTCGTTGTTAGCGTGCTATTCGTCTTAAGCTATTGATCAGGGTTCCGATTCTGGTACGGGTTCAAGTCATCTGCAGAAGGCGCCGCTGCCTTTCGGCTAGTTTGCCACAGCTGCCAAGCCGCCATTCCTAGCTCAGCCCATTCAAGCGCATCACCGACCTGCCGCTTCGTCTCGTACCGCTTCGCATGCTGCTCAGCTGATTCCGACAATACGGACGTTACGCGCTCAACAGCCGATGTCGTATGAGCGATCGCTCCACCAACCTGCCCAGCAGCTTCGAACAGCATGCTCGCCGATTCCAGTTGCCGATGAGCAGCTTTAATCGTTTCCTCTGCCGGCTTTACTAACCCGCTAAGCTCGAGCGAAAGCTTATGCAAATCCTGCTGCACCTTGTCAGCCGCTGCCTGCATCTGCCCAAGCCTGTTAAGCGCTGATCGTAATACCAATAGTATGCCTGCTACCAGAACAACAAATGCACCAGCTGCAATGGCCGCACTCCATGTCATGACCATGACCGTATCCCTCCTCCTTCATCAATCGCAGAGCCATACGTATGTGCCTCTATGTGCTTCTAGACGAACGCCCACTTGCGTAATGACAGTATAAGCAGCATGGGCTCGTCATGACACAACCGACATAAAAATCCTTTTTTGCCTAATCAAAAAGGCCGCCTCAGCAAATCTTCTACGATTTGCCAAGACAACCTTCAATTACCCTATCTATTCCGTTAACCGATGCGATAGCTGCACTTGCCGCCGCCCTTAGCCAAACATTCCGTTCGTTCTACGGGCACATCAAGCAATGATTTAAACAAAGCTAGCTCGCATCTGCATGCCTGCTGGTACTTCCCGGCAACCTGTGCGATTGGACAGTTATACTCGTAGAGCATATAGCTACCGTCGCTCTTCGTCTCCACTTCTGCCATGTAGCCCCCGGCATTTTGGATGACAGCAAGCTCGCTGACCTTCTGTTCCAAGCTTTTGCCCGCCATACGCGGCTCGTAGCGATCAAGCAGCTTCTTCTTCCTGCCTTCAAACATCCGATCGATAAGCGCTGCAGTATCCGGGTCGTCCGCCAGCTCGTCAAGCAAATCCAAGGCGAGAACATGATAATTTTTTGGAAAAAGCTCGTCCGCTCCCGCCGTCAGCTCGTAAGCATGCAGCGGTCTGCCCATCGCTTGGCGCACAGCAACGATGCTTACGCTGCCTTCGCTCTCGAGCGCATACATATGCCGCCGAATCGCCATTTCTGTCAAACCCAGCTCGCTCGACAAGTCGCCGGCATTCAATCTGCCGTTAGTCTTAAGCAGCATCAATATTCTCTCGCGCGTCGAGCTGTCTCTTCGCGTTTCAACCGTCATGTCAGCTGTTCCTATTGCTCTTGTCCGCTTCAACCCTTCACCACCTTTGCAGGCTTGATAGCGTCATTGTAACGTATTTTGACTTTTTCGTAAATCAAGCATATTTTCCCTACAGCTCGCGTTCCAAGTAGCCCTCTATCGCTTCCTTGAAGGCAGGCATCAGCGTGGATAGCAGCTCGGTAAGCGGATGAAGCTCCGTACGCTTCCAGACGTAATAATCCTGAACAAGCGGCTTGCGCAGCTTCACAAGCTCGGTAAGCGTCGCCTGCATATCCGCAGGAAAGGCGCCTGCTTCGCCTGTAATTTCGATGATGTCCTCATAGCTGCTTGCATCCCTTAAAATAAACCCATCGATCAGGAAGCTGCCGACATCCGTCACCGTTTCAATGGCTAAATGCAGCGCTCTCTCCTGCGCCAAGCCTTCAAGCACTGTACCCTGCCAATTAGCGGCTAGCGATTGCAGCGCTGAGGCTACCTCTGTTATCGAATTCAACCGTACGGCAATTTGTTCGCGATTCACATAATACATCAATCAGTCGCCCGCTTTCAGCCTTACTTCTTTTTTTTCGCCTTGCGTTTAAGCCATGCCACCATAATAATACTGCTAAAGATAATGACTAACAAATACGTCAGTATTTCATATACGTCTCTCATGTCGCTCATAAGCCTTTAACCTGCCTCTCAGCTCTCAAAATCAACGCTGACGGAAGCTTCGCGAACTTGCATCATATGCTCGATTACTTTTTTATGTACAGGGTGCACTTGGTAAATCTCCAATGCTTCCAACGATTCGAATTTGGTAACTAGCGCGATATCATAAGAGCGTTCCGAGTGTACAACGTCGATGCCTACCTCAATGTACTTAAGCACTTCAATCTTGCCTTCCATATCTCTAAGCACCTGTGCGGTACGTGCCACGCTCTCTTCGCTGCCATCCTTTAATTTAAAAAATACGATGTGAGTAATCATTTGTTTTTCCTCCTCTGAATTTGTCGCATGACTTTCGTCCTTTTGTCACATAATAACCTATGCAGTCGCATTACGGCAATCTTTAACGCGAAGGAGATCGGTACGTTATGCGCTATCCGGTAACAATTGTTGCTACCTTGATTGGGCTTGCTATTTGTTTGTTTAATTACACGGGTTACGACCCGCACAACATGGTTTTTTTCATGTTTAGCATACCTGCATGGGTTGTTGATTTATTTGTCGACGTGCATGAGGTAAGCGTCCTGCTTATGTACACCCTTACCGTCCTCACTTGGGCACTGCTTGGCTTTATCGCCGATGCGATCATTGCACGCGGCCGTGAAAGCGATCGTCATTCCCGTTCTGCACGATAACTATTGATTTCAACAAAAAGGAGCCTTTCGGCTCCTTTCGCATGTTTGCAATCCATCAATCGGTTTTGGCTTTAAGCAGCTTCAACAACTAATGTAGAATGCATCGTTGTATGTCCTTGGCCGCACGGAATGGAGCAGTAGATCTTGTAAGTGCCTGGTTCCGTAAATTCCAAGTCCGTTTCCGGGTGGTCATTATCAAGAGATACTTTAAGCTCGTCAATATTTATCCCGTGAATGCCGCTTTTATTGGATAGCTTAAGTCTAACTTTGTCTCCAACTTTAACTTTGTACTCCGGTTGGTCAAATACGAAATCATTGGATGCTACTACTTTCAACAAACTCATTCCTTCTGGCAGCGAGGCTGACTCGTCAACAGGCTTAGCGGGCAAGGCGAATGTGAGCAAATATAAGCCCAGCAACGACGCCGCTGCAAATAAAGTAAACATAATCCACTTATGCATTGCTATGTGCTCCCCTTTGCATTCATAATGTCTACCTCTTATATTACATAAGATCGTCCGATGTTCTCAACCTTAAACTACAGAAAGAGGAAAAGTTTTTTCGTTATTTTGACAAAACCATGAACAAATCCAAATTTAGCTGGACAAATACTGTTTTAAGACTCGCTCGGATTCCGCCTTCACAAAGCCCCACAGCATAAAAAACTTGTGATGGTAGCCCCTGCAAACATATTCGGCATGCAAGCCATCCGTTTCCCGCTTCTCCTCATACACTTTAATGCCCATCTCTCGAAACTGCCTGCGGATCGCAGCGAGCTCAAGCAGCACCCGATCCTGCATGCCGCGCAGCATAGAATCATAAAACCGCGGGAGCTTAATAGCAGAAGTGCCGATCACTCGTATATCATGATCCAAAATACGCATAACGATTCCAAGCAGTACGTAGCGCTTCACCAGCTCGAGCTCTTCCTCGGTCTGTATCGGCGGATGCGATGCCGTTCTGACTCTGCCGCGGGCCTCTTTCTCATTAGCGGCCATTGCCACCCCTCCAAATAAGAACATCTGTTCTTATTATAGCCAAGGACTGCGATTTCATGCAAGTCCATTTAAATCCATCCAATATTTACTTCTTATCCTTAAGCACTTCGATTATTTTGCGAAGCTGCTCGGGGAGAGGAAGCCCCATCCGCCCATAATTTTCCGTAATGGAAATCAGCTCGTTGGCGACATAAAAATAGATGGCGGCACCCATCGTCGCATTGTTCAGCTCAAGCAATACATCGATTCGATGCGTTAATAAAATCACGAGCAGCATTAATCCTTTTCGCGTCAATCCCCATGATCCAAAAACGCTGTTCAAGCCTTTCCCCTCTTTGATGGATGCCGCCATTCCAGAAATATAATCAATGCCCATCGCAACGACTAATAAGGTAAGCGACTCCACCCAGCCTCCGAAAGCAAACGTGATAACCGCGCCTGCCAGACCGCTAATCGAACAAATCCATAATTGGGACATAATCCCCACCTCTCCTTCATTCTACGTACCATATGATATGCATGAATGACAAAGGTTGTCCGTCTTCACTCTGTTCGCCAAGCCGATGCTGCGAAAAAAGCTCTTTGCTTTAAACAATTTCGTATTGGAAAATGCTAGGAAAGATAGTATGGTGGATAAAGCAATATTTGAAGCGAGGGTGACTGGCATGCAGCTGTTTTTGAAACTTACGGTTAAGCTTCTACGATTGAACCATTACTTTGTCGTTTTTGCAACGCTATTGCTCGTACTTGTTAGCTCCACGATTGCATTCCTGCTTGAGCCCGGCACCTTCGGCCATTGGTTCAATGCTCTCTGGTGGGTAATGACCACGGTTGCTACGGTTGGTTATGGCGATTTTTTCCCGAAGACGGTGCCTGGCAAGGTGCTTGCTATGCTGCTCTATGTGTTTGGAATTGGTCTGCTCAGCTTATTGATCGGCAAAATTATCGATTCGATAGCTGAACTTCAGCGAAGAAGAGAAGGTGGAAAATTGAAATTTCAAGGTCAAGGCCATATTATCGTCATCAATTGGAGTAAAAAAGCGCAGCTGGCGGTAGAGGATTTGCTCGACTCGGATTCTAAGGCAGCCATTATTATTATTGATAACAGCGACAAGCATCCGTTCGATGTTCCGAGAGTACACTTTGTGAGCGGCGATCCGACATCGGTTGACGTGCTGGAGCAGGCTAATCTTCAAAAAGCACGCTCGGCGATCATTTTTGCCGATCCGCGCATCGACGACACCTCGCTAATCGATGGCAAGTCGCTGCTCATCGCATCCAGCATTGAACAGGCTGCCCCCGCTGTCCATACGACGGTAGAAATCGTGCTGGAGAAGCATATTGTTAATTTTCGTCACGTACAAGTAAATGATTTTATTTTATCGCATGATGCCGTATCCAGGCTTGCTGTGCGATCCGCTTTAGAAGGAAACGTCGATATCTTCATGCAGCTGCTCAGCAGAAAATATGGTGAGGACGTATTCGAAATCGCCGTTGACCCGAGTTGGTCCACATACGACGACGCCTTCCAAGCGCTGCTGCGCAAAGGGGCGACCCTTATTGCCGACCGCGCCGACATGAGCATTAACCGCAAGCTGGATACGCCAATTCCGGCAGATGCCCGTTTATTTGTTATTTCAAATGACGAAACCATCGCGAAGATTAGATCAGAGGGGCGGTAGTCCAAGTGAATTACTCGCTATCCTACATGGAATGGTCCGAACTGGATCAGCGTGTAGTACGAACCATTACGGATGCTGTAGTAACGCGTGACGATATTTTTGTACGCAAGCTCGTAAATGCAACCTATTTCCGCAACAGCCTGTTTGAGCATACGGCTAACGAATGCGAGAACGGCATACGCCATCTTATTTACGCGAAGCCGTACAATGAATACGATGATACCTTATATGGGCAAGCCATCCGCACCGCACTTCACGAATTCGTTACTGTCTCCCCTTATATGGAAGTCGAGTATTTGCTATGGAACGGCTATCGTTTTAATCCTTATAAGTTGGCACAGCCATCCCCGGCAAGCCCGCTCGAATTTGCTCAGCTCCTGCTCGATCATTATATTGTGAACGAACTGAGCACCTTTGAGACGATCTATACGATTTATGATATGGATCGGAGCAAAATTGTCGTTTTTTTGAAAGGAGTGAGTATATAGATGTCGGATGTGAAAGCACAGCAGCTGACAGCCAGCGGCAAATTCAAAGCAAATGGCCAAAAGGCGCTCGCCTTCGCCTTGATGCTGACTGTACCCGTCGCTTTAAGCGGCTGCAATACGACGAGCGCTAAAGATTGCGTCGACTACGACAAGGATGGTTACTGCGACGATAACGGCAGCAGCCGCGGCACTTATATATCAAACGGCAAAACGCACAAAAAATCATCAAGCTACAAATCCGGCTCCAGCTCATCAAAAGGCTTCGGAAGCTCCGGCATTGGCAGCAGCGGAGGGTAGACATTTGCAGCGCGTCATTTCGCTTCCATTGACCCACGACGAGCTGTTTCAAGGAGAGCTTGAGCAGCGAATTCCGTACCATCGCATGCATGGCAAGCAATATTGCCTGCCATCCGTAACGCTGTACACACGTGCAGAATATGAGGAGCTCCAAGCCGCATCTGAGCAGGTGGACCAGATCTATTGGAAATCGCTGCGATTTGCGCAGCAGCATTTGCCGGATGATTTTCTAAATAAACAATTAGGCATTCATCCCTCTCTTATCCGAGCAGCGCGTATGGAAACTCCTTCACACGGAATTTCCCGTCAGGACTGGATCGTAACCGCACATGGCTTGAAATGTATCGAAAATAACACCGACACGCCCACTGGCATTCCGGAGACGGCTTTTCTAGGAAATGCAATCGTTAGCCGTTATACCGCCTATCGCTCCGCCTCCGAAGGTATACGCAAAGCGCTGAAGGCATCGCTTGAGAAGCTCATTGCCCACTATCGCAGCGAAGGATTAACCAGTATGATCACCTGCACCTGCTACGACTGGCATGTCGAGGACAAGTGCAATACCGAATATGTAATGGATGTCATTCATGAGCTTGGTTATCCCGTTATTTTCGTGCCACTTGATCAGCTCGTTATTATAGAGGGTGACGGCTTGTACAACGATGGCAAGCGCATTGATATACTGTACCGCCTTTATCCTTTAGAGTATTTAATTCATGATACCGATGCTGACACCGGCTCGCCGATCGGCGAGGCGCTTATAGAGCTCGTTGAACTAGGGCAGCTTGCGCTCATTAACCCGCCGCAAAGCATTATTACACAAAGCAAAGGCTTCATGGCGCTCATTTGGGCATTACATGAACGAAATGATCAATCGGTGGACATGCTGGGACATCCACTTTTTGACGAAGTGGAGCTCGAAGCGATTCGTAAATATCTGCTTCCTACTTATTTTGAGAATACCTTATTCATTCAGCGGAAAACCCCTTATGTCGCCAAAAGCTACTGGGGACGCGAAGGCAAGGGCACCGCTCTCTTCGCAGGAGACGGCACCATCGAGAGTGTAGAATGGGGCATTCAAGATAGTGAAGAGGAAGCCGTGGAAACCAAGCTGCATTACAACGAGCAGCCAAAAATTTATCAGCAGCGCTTCACGATGGAAGAAGTCGCAGTACATACAGAAGAAGGCCAGTTTAATGGCTGCTTGTTAACCGGCGCTTATGTAGTCGGCGGAAGCTTTGCCGGCCTGCTCCCTCGAGTTGGTGCCAAAATAACCGGCGACATGGCTTATTACTGCCCTGCTGCTATTGTCGAGTAACGGATTGGTGGGAAAATCCGGACATTGAGCTTTCGTTGCTAGTTTTTGTTTACAAAACTTTGAGGAGGGTCAATATGAATGAATTTTTTCAAAATTCCGCTAATGTTGGAATCGGTCTTGTTCTCCTGCTCATCATTTTAGGCGCGGGCGCATTCATTTTCAGTAAATTAACTCGTTACAACGATTCCGAGCAAATAAGCAAAGGCAATCAAGCGGCAGGCATGTATATGGGCAGCAAGCTGCTGGGGCTATGTATCATCGTCGCAATGGTTTCATACAGCTCGCATTCATGGGTCTCGATGCTGATCTGGTCCGCCATCGGCATAGCCATTCTATGCATCGTCTATCTCGTATTCGATTTTCTTACGCCGCGCTTTAAAGTTTGCGAGGAAATCGAAAAAGGCAATATGGCTGTTGCGCAGCTTCTCCGCTCCGTGATCATCGGCGTATCCATCGTAATCGGCACATTTCTCATCTAGCTGCCGCTTACGAAATGAAAAAAGAGGAACCACAAAGCTGCGATCGCTGCTTTGTGGTTCCTCTTTTTCAGTTCGAGATTTAACATCCGCCGCACATTGCGCCATCTGGCCTCTAAAAATGCAAAAGGAACCATCGCTGTAATTTGCGTGATTCCTTCGGTGTTTCTTATTAAGTTTTGCTTGCTTTTCGTGCAGCGTTGGTGTGCGTTTAATCGTTGGAACGACGCCCTGCCAGCTGCCTCGCAGTACATCCGGCGTTATGCGCCCCTGCTGCGCCAGCTTTTGTCTTGTTTTTTTCGCCTTGCTGATGGACATGATTTTGCCCTCCTAAAAAGTTTTAGTAAGCATTCGCTTCGTTTTGTGAAGAAAAACGTTACTCCGCAAGCGTTAGCTCACTCCCACTATTATACGCACTTCGCCTCCGTTATGAAAGCCGCTTAACGCTTTTCCAACATAGAAAATTCCTTCCGCAGCAGCGTGAAAACAAGCAGCTCAACGATAGTACCTTTCTCGATCTCAAATTCCTTTAAATCGACAGCCTGCTTGAATCCAAGCTTGGACAGCAGACCAATCGAGGCATCGTTTCCCGAATCCACCTTCGCTTCGATGCAGTATAATTTCATGGTGTTGAAGCCAAAAGCGATTATCGGCGCGGCCACCTCACTCATAATGCCTTTGCGCCAATGGCTTGGAGCCAGATCATAACCGATTTCGGTACGGGCAAATTCCTTCAAATAATGCAAAAAACCGCATGTTCCAATCACTTTTCCTGTGCTTTTCTCCTCGATCAGCCATCTAATTCCGATTTGCTGAGCGAAAATCTCCATATGCCAGTTCATTTCCTGCCACGCTTCTGCCTCCTCAGTGAAAGGCATTAGCGGAGTATATTTTACGACGTCCTCATCCGAATAAAGCTCAAACAAATCCTTCTTATCCCGGTCCTCCGTCTTGCGCAAAATAAACCGTTCCGTCTCCATCTGCGGAAACACTTGAAATGAGTATGATAATGCCATCCACCCAGCCCCTTTATTCATAAAAGCACATAATCGGCATGCCGCTATTCAACTGACTGCCGCTTTTCCTCTTCATGATCAGATAACATACCACAATCTCCTTTGAAAGTGAATGCATTGCATGTAAGTGTCATACATAACGATTAAACAAGAAATCGCGAGGGATGTTGATCAAGATGCCCTTACATATAAAAAAAAGAACAGGTAAGCTAGTATGCTAGCCATCCAGTTCTTTTTCATATACCGTCGTTCGGTTTCGACCCCTCGCTTTGGATTGATACAGCGCTTTGTCCGCCATCTCGATGATATCCTTAGCATCCGCAGTACCTGGAGTCGACAATGAAATGCCTATGGACACGAAGATCGGTCTGCCAGCCGGACTTACAGTAACCGAGATTGCTTTTCTGAGACGCTCAGCCATTTGCTCTGCGATTTGAACATTTCCATGATTGACCAAAATGCCAAATTCCTCGCCGCCGTAGCGGAAGCACAGATCATCGCTTCTGGAATAGGCAACTATTTGAGAAGCCAAATGGATCAATACTTCGTCTCCAATGAGATGCCCTTGCTCATCATTAATTTTTTTGAAATAGTCGATATCCAGCAGAATAAGCGCGAACGGAATATCCTCCTCCAGCCACTCCTGGAGAGTCAAATCAAATGTCTTCCTGTTCGCAAGACCTGTTAATCCATCTAATCGTATTTCCTTATTCAACAAATTAATATGGTTAATTATACTCTGATTAAGCTGTCGCACTTCATAAATATACGACTTTGCTTTTGGCATTTTGGTGCGTACCGCCTTCGTGGACAAAATGGCATCCTCCGAATAAGCAGCTAGTTGAAAAAGAGGTTTGGATATGACATAGGAAACATACCATGCCGCAAGCAATATCACAAGAAAGAGCGGGAGCGATTGCAGCAATATGCTCCATACTAACTCTTTTAAAGGCTTATCTACTATAGAAGTAGGCGTTTGCGCTACAATCGCCCAGCCGGATATAGGCTCGAAAGCGTAGCCTGCAAAGTATGATTTGCCTTTTGAATTAACGATTTTCTGAGATCCGCTAAGACCTTTTATCGCTTGATTAATGACCTTGTTGTTTGTAATGGTTTCATTTAGACGTTTTTTATCCGGATGGTAAATAAGATGGCCATGCTTATCTGCGACATAGACATACGAGCCGTTGCCGTAAAAATGTTCACTTAGCAATTTGTGTATCGCATTGCTCTCATCCAAGTAAATCGTGCCAGCAGCAAATCCGGCGTACTCGCCGCGGTCATCGAAGATGGGAGACGAGATCAGAACAAGCAGACGATTCGAAATTGGCGCTACGTATGGTTCGGAAATGAGTGAACGCTTCTGTTCTATAGCTTGAAATGATGCTGCAGAGGTCAATACTAACCCTTCCGTGACCCCGCTGTCCATGATGCTTGTAGCTGTTACTTTTCGATCTTGATCTGCAATCAGTATCGAATTGAAATAATGCTTGTTCGACTGATACCAAATATTCAATTCCTTTTGCGATAAGTTTTTCTTGCCTGCCCTTGCGGCGATCTCACCGATATTGCTGCGCATAATTTGCAATAATTCACTCGTATTGGAGGACAGCTTCTTGGCGTAGTAATAATTGCTGTCCAAATAACCGGAAGACAATGAGTCCTTATTTGCTTTCCATGCAAAATAACCGCCGATAACGGCGGTAATGAGAACGGAGCTTATTACTAATAGCCCTAGTACAAATCGAAGCCTAAAGCCCTTGTGTTTTCTCACAGATATTCCTTCTCTCGTTGCCAAAGTACAGCTTTATTTTAGCGTAACTGGACGAGAAAATAAATAACTTTTCCATTCTTTTATATAGAGGCAGCCTGAATAACAGCCTCCAGAAGCCCGGGGAAGCGCAAATTCAAATCCTCTAACCGCAGCGTCAAAAAATGCTGGGTGCCTTGCTTGCGAACGTTGAGCACACCCGCCTCGCGCAAAGTACGAACATGATGCGTTATTGTAGACTTCGCGACAGGAGAATCAAAGTGACCGCAGGGCTGCTCGCCGCTCTTCATGATATCGATGACAATGCTGAGCCGGATTGGATCGCTTAATGCATAGAGCACGGAAGTAAGCTCAATATCATCGCGATTGGGATGAAACAATATTTTCACGCACATTCGCTCCTTTCTTATCAAGCATTATTGCCTGATATTACAGATCATGCTATATTCTCATAGTACGATAATAATCGTACAATGAAAACAAGAAAAAAAAGACTATTATTTCCATTGGAGGTTCCATGAGAAACGCTGCAACGATTACCGCCCCACCACTATCCACCGAGGCACAGCCCGCCTTTCGAGACGGCCTTGTTATCCCTCTGCTTGGCTTAACCGTCATTATAGTCATCATGAATACGATGATGTTCAATTTGGCACTTCCACAAGTAACGACGGAATTTATGCTTTCAACCTCGGCCGCTTCTTGGATTATAACCGGCTATTCCATCGTCTTTGCCATTGCATCCATAACCTACAGCAGGTTGTCCGATTTTGTGCCCATTCGCTTACTGCTCACAATTGGATTAATAGCCATGGGCGGCGCGTCTGTGCTAGGTTTTTTTAGTCATCATTATCTATTGCTGCTTGTCGCACGGCTCATTCAAGCATCCGGTGCGGGCTCCGTGTTCAGCTTGACGATCGTCCTTATTACGAGATTCATTCCACTTGCCAGACGCGGCAAATCGATGGCGCTCATTACATCCGCCGCATCGCTTGGTCTTGGGCTTGGGCCTGTAGTCGGGGGCGTGATCACGCAGTATTGGGGCTGGAACGATCTGTTCATCGTAACCGGCATCTCGCTGCTCTTAATTCCGCTCTTCTACCGACTGCTTCCAGATGAAGCGGTAAGCAAAGGCTCCTTCGACATCTTGGGCGCTTCGCTTGTCGGAATCGGATCAACCGGCGTGCTATTGTATTTGACTAATCATTTTTGGATTGCGCTAATTGGCGGGATTACAGCGCTCGTTTTATTTTGGATTCGCATTAATCGCGCGGCAAATCCGTTTGTACAGCCAGCTTTGTTCCGCAATAAAAGATATATCCGTCTTATCTCGCTTGGCGTCGTCTCGTATATTAATAATTTCGCAACGTTGTTCTTGCTGCCGCAGGTGCTCATTCATTTGTTCAAGCTTACGCCCGGTCAAGCCGGCCTAATCATTTTCCCAGGTGCGCTCGTCGCTATGCTGTCCTCGAACCGAGTAGGCAAAATCATCGATCGCTCCGGCAACAGCCTGCTGCTTCGTCTCACTCCTTTGCTTTTGCTGGTCGCAGCCGTTTCCTTCGCTTTGTTTGCGGATCTTTCCATCTATGTCATTATGGTTATTTATATGGTGATGAGCGTTGGATTCTCTGCTTTAAACTCGAGCGTTTCCAACGAGCTGTCGCGAATACTGCCAGGCGAGCATGTTGGCGCTGGGATGGGCTTATTCCAGTTATCGCAATTTATTAGCGGCGCCTTCAGTGTTGCGATTAGCGGCATCGTACTGGCCTCGCAAAGCGAGCTCCCGCTTAGCCGCGCTTTCTCGAATATCTTTTGGGGCATGGCCGTCATTGCCGTATTTGCCATAGCTGCCTCTTGGCTCTACTATTCATCATCAAGGCAGACGCTCAAAGAACACAAGTCTCAATAGTCTACCGCATATGCTTCAGCGCTTCCTTCCTGCTTAGCGGGGAAAGCGCCGTATTGCTCACGAACCGATGCACGCTTGGTGCATCGGTTTTTGCATATTCCCGCAGCGCCCAGCCAATTGCCTTGCGAATAAAAAAGTCGCTCTCATCCTTTGTTCGACATATGTAGTCAAACAAACGATCCGTGTCGGTATGATGCTTATATCTCAGCTGAAACAAAATCGCCGTTCGGCGCAGCCACAGGTTGTCCGACATAATCCAGCGCTCCGTATAATCCGCTATTAGTTCCGGATACTTCGACAGATGATAGCCAACAAGATGCGACGCTATGAAATCAACCGTGTCCCACCATGAGTGGGTCGTCACCCACCGCTCCAGCCTATCGATATGCGCTGGCGCCGCCTCTTTGCAGTATTTCTCAAGCAGCCCCATCGCGACATAATGGAATTCACGCTCATTCAGCAGCCACAGCTGCTCTGCAGTTTGCAAAAGCTCTTCGCCCTTCGGCTTTTCTTTATGCTTCCAGAACTCTCGCAGCAGCTGCATTCGCTCCGGTGTTTTAATACCCAGAAATACGAATTGGCCGCGCATATATGCCTCCATAGGCTCAGCATTCTCTGGGTTAGCCTGTTCCCTAAATTGTGCTTCAAGCGCCTTTGCAATCGCAGTCATAGGATAAGCAGCTCCTTTTCCTTGAACGATAACATAAAGCAGCCCCAACCATCAATGATGGTCAGAGCTGCCAAGTTGTTTTTGATTAATTTTTGTTAAACCGCCTCACCATGCAAATATCTATAGAACGGTTTATCTACCCAAAATTGAATTGGCGTAACATTAACATTCGGATCGATCGCTTTCAAGCCTGCAATTACCTTCGCGGAATCCTCATTAAGCGAGAACGGATTTACCGTATACGGGCTATCCTTGTCCGTAATAAAGTTGTTCGTAATAATTTCATAGTCCTTCAGTTCCGTTTGCGAATAGTACAGCGGCTGGAACCATGATTCAATGATCAGCCCCGTTTGATCAGCCTTGTCTTTTTTCGCATATTTTAAAATAACGTCCTGGAAAGCTGCTTTATCTGCCGCATTCGCGAATTCGAAGGCAAGATCATATTCTTTGGCGTAGGAAATATAGTTGCCATTTTCAATTTGAACCACATTAGGTCCAGGAGTGCCCCACTCTGCTAAAAAGATAAAGGCTGATGTTTTTGGCTCAAACTGCACCTTTGCATTCAGACCTTCACTGCGAAGCAGGCCAATGAGCTGAATCGCATGTTTGAAATCGGAATGACCGTAAATGAGGGACAAGGAATCCACAAAGTTTGCGTTGAAACGGGAATCCTTGAGGTTGTAGCCAGTAATCAAATCCTGCTTCAGCGCCGTATTTACAAGCGTCTGCAGCTTAGGAGCATCAATAATGTCCGATGTGTGGTATGCATTGTTTAGCTTCGCGTAAATATCGCCATCGTTAACATATCCGATATACTTTTTGTAAAGCCCTTTTGTAATCAATACTTTGCCAAGCAGCGTGTTGATCAAATGCTCGCCGGCTGCATTTTTTGGCTTAAAGCTGGAATACAAGTCAGCTGTCAGCAAGCCATTGTCAACGGCAACAGCTACCTCTTGAGCCAATTTAGTGCCAAGCACACTGCTTTTTACGTTCAGCTTAGTCAAAGCTTTTTCAACTTTAGCTGCCGGGTATGTATAAGCAAGCTCCTTCAGATCTGCTGCTCTAACCGCAATCGATACCGCTACGGAAATCGTTAGCACCTGTTCGCCCTGAATGGCAGGTCCTGACAAAATCCCTTTCTCATACAAAGCCGCAGCTGCTGTATACAAATCGCTGCCTGACTTTAGATCGGAGAAGGTTACTTCTTTGCCAGACGGCTTGTAGCCGAGGATATCTGCTACCGCCTCAATGTAGTCGCCTTTGGTTACTTTTCCCGAGAGACTGACATCAAATTTTCCCTTCAAAAACTGCTTATACTGTGCTGCGCCATCCTCCTGCAGAGTGGCTGATACAGCAGGCGATGCGGCAAAAGCTGCTGATTGAGTGAAAATGATAGAGAAGGACAAGAGAAGTGCTATTAGCCATTTGGCGTAAGATAACTGCGTTTTTCTCATGAACAAAACCTCCATTTAATTAAATTCCGATAGATTTAATCGGGAATATGTAATGTTCCATAGTATACCAATTGAAAAACAGTAGTGTCAATACAATTATTTAAAGCCGAAAAACGATGCGCTGTCGTTTTTCGGCTTACTTTGATTTCTTTATGAGCGTAGAGATTTTAATTCCCTAATCGCCATATCCACTCGCTTATCTGGATATTCTACATCGATAACATGATATATAACAACATTCGCTATGTGATACCTATTGTGCTCTTCAACATCCGCTGTTGCTGTTTTTTCTCAAAATCCTTTAATCCTTTTTTGGCTTCTCTGCTGGAGCGATAAACATACAGGCTGATTGACTGATTATCATGAATAACAAATTGCTCTGGCAGAACACCATTATACGCTCGTGAGAAGACAGCTTTTGGATTTGCTTCCGTTTGCTCTACGAGCAAAACGCCATGCTTGTTGAATGCCTCTTTTACCTGTGCTGACGTTGACGAATCCGTTTGATTTCTTATTAAATATTTCTGTTCAGCTTCAGCTCAAACTGAGGTTTCGTTACATATTCCATATAAGCTATTTTTCCACAAAAGTCCAAATAAGCCTGATAGCGGGTGCGGATGGCGGGAGCAGCAATTCGATCAAGTACTTGATCCTTAGCGATCCAGCAGCTTTCTGATGTCTCCTCCGATGTGCACAATTGTCCGCCTACCGGCTTGCATACATAGTCGAGCATAACTTTGGTAGGCACGTCTGTTATACCGTCATGCCATTTATATATCGCAGTGTTGGAATATACGCCAATCAAGTGAGAGACAACGGTGTCTATCCCGCTCTCCTCTTTTATTTCTCTGCTTAATGCATCTATTAGATTTTCACCCGCCTCCACTTGCCCGCCTGGAAATACCTAACCGCCATGCTGAGTTTTCACTAAAAGAATATACCCTTGCTCATCCTCTACGATACCGCCTACTGCCACTATATGTGTCGGCATTGCCATAGTCATTACCTCCTGCACAGATATGATCGAACCTTATTTCGCAAATAAATCCACCTCAAAATAAGCTGCTTGTTAATGATCGCGATCAATTGGCTTCCAATTATTTTTCACGAAGAGAATGACCATGACGAGCACAAATAGCCCAGCTAAATAAAACAATATTTTTTTCCAGCTAAAATGCTTTCCTTCATATTCAGCCTCATAATTTGCTTTTATAAATATTTCGTCGCTTACCTTTATCGCAATGGCCTCATTGATGTCAACGCCTTTGACTGCGTAGTATTCCGTGCCCTTCGGATAAGAGTTGGAGAAATTGCCAGAGTATGTCCCCTCCTCATCCGAATAGGAAGTAACCTTGCCGACCTTGTCACCAATTTGTTCCGGTTCAACCTGGACTTCCGAGAGAACGTAGATCTTCCCGTCATTTACGACAAAAGAGTAGGCCCAGCTTGCCTGAACCGGATTAACAGCCATAAAAGTGCCTGCCAACAACAGCATAACCATCAATAACAAACCTTTTCTCATATGATGCCCCCCTCCTAATTACGAACTCCAGCGTTTTTCTGTAATGTCAGCAGCACTTCAAGGCATTTTGCGCTCATCGGTTGAGCAACGAGACGCAGCGGCACAATCATACTTCCGCTTACTAGATAAATATTAGACGTCAATATTGGCAAAAAGTTACAAGCACATCGTTTGATCCCCTTATCTTTTGGGTACATACATTGAAACAATGAAAAGAGGTGGACAAGCATGAATGAATTCGAGAAGGATGCAGACGGTGCAGTGAAGAAGGGCAATCGCGATCATCCCGAGCAATACCCGACGGAGAAGGAGAGCTTGTTCGATAAGTTTAAGAGCGAGCAGACGGTTGATCCTATCCCCGTGGAAGACTTGAAGCTTCAAGTGCAGGATGAGAAGCACAAGGAAGAGACTAAGCACAAGTCATCCAGCGCAAATAAGTTTGATTGAAGCGGATTTCCCATTGCCACCAAGAAGCGCAAATTTTTCTGAGCTGAAAAATATACAAAAAAACGAGCACTTAGAATCGCTTCTAAGGCTCGTTTTGCGTATTAGGCGTTGTATTCGAATGCCCTGATCTCGCCTTTCCCTCAAACCATTGCGTCTGAAAAGAAATAACAGGAAAAAGTCCATCTAAAATTTCTTTTGAGGCAGCGATTGATCATTTAGATGGAAAACCTCCCGTTAAAAGGATCAAATTCACCCGAACTAGGTAAAAAATTGAAAATTAACAGGAGAAAATCCATCTAAACACCATTTTCGCTTGAAATATTTTGAAATAACAGGAGCTTTTCCCGTTAATCACACACTACATGACTTATGCAGTTCATGAGATTAACCGGTAATTGTGAGAATCTATGTTTGAATAAACCGGCCACATGGTCATGGAGAGATTCTTAGGCCAATATGCTGAAATAAGGCTTGCAAAACGGCG
>NZ_JBXBBJ010000031.1:0-50886 GCF_057221575.1 Paenibacillus sp. Y660
AGGGAAGTGGTTCTTACAGTGACCACTTCCCTTATCTAATACAATTAGCGGTCACGCTCAGCGTCATATCTTGGACAGCAGACATCGTCAATTTCCGGTCATGTGAGGACGTCAGTAACACTATATTATTTAAAGGAGTGATCTTATGGCTGCGACAGTTAAATGTGTATTGCTTCAAATTGCTAGATTATCTGTAAAATTGGCAAAAGACGTACAATTCAGAAAGAAATTCGAAGGTATAATTGGCGACACACAAACAGGCACAAACAAAAGAGTTTTGCAAATGAGAGCGCTGTTAAGATCAGCTGGTTTCAAATCCCCAAATCGGGTACGAATATTTAATGATCTTGGAGAAACGCCAAAGGTAGTCATCTTTTATGATGCAATAGACGCCAAATTACAATCAAGTGTAACTCTTTCCTTTACTTTTCAATTGAATCCAGGACCATAATGATTATAATACTTTTTCATGCCCCTGCCCTTTATTAACCCAGTTTACCACTTTTCTGGGTATGCCGATATATGGTAAATAAGGTCTTTTAAAACCTCCTCTACACCACTGCGTATATCAATGGAAATACCATGTGGACAGTTCAATTGTCCTAATCGTGTACCTTTTCCACCCCATGAACGGATATATTCCCCTGCTCCATAATCCACTTGTTCAACCTACAGCATCTTACATATTAAGAATTATTAATGGAGACATTATGATTGCTTTGATTGATAATAAGGAGGATGCGTTTATGTCTCAAGAAAATAATCCCCAGAAAAAACCAAGTCCTGGCAACAATAAAGATTCAGAGGCAGCTGAATCAAAGAAAAATAAAAAATAAAATGCAGCACTAAAAACTGACATCTACAATGTCAGTTTTTTTATTTTAAAGTTGTTTAATCAAGTCTTATCAGGCTTAACTGTCTGGCCATAAATTCGCTAACAAATTTGATTTGTTGAAGTAGTTTGTTGGGTGTATGTATAAATAATTGATCAGTAACAAAATATATCCTTGTTTAAAAAACCAATAGTGAAGGAGTATAAAAATGAAAAAAGTATTATTTATAATTGGTTTCATTGGATGTTTAACGATGTTCTCAAATGCACCAGTATCTGCTGAGAATATGGATCGTACAACCACATCCAACACTAGCGATTACAGAGCGTATGCAACTAATGATGATGATGGTTTTGATTGGGGATGGCTTGGGCTTTTAGGATTACTTGGTTTAGCTGGCGCAAGAAATCGAGCTCGTGATCGTGACCGTGCATAGATTTTTATTTGATAAAACCTAGAAGCACACCTCTTAGAATAGCAATTGGAAAAAAGTCTTTTTCCGTTGAATGCTAATTTTAAGACATATTAAACAAGTCAAATTTGATAAAAAAGGAGCATTTTAAAATGGGAATTTTAAGCGGTAATCCAAAGGATGAACCAATGCACTACGGAGAAATCTTTAGTGTATGGCAAGCTTCCACTATGGCCAAAGGTGTTGTATCCTGCTACCAAGCATATTTAAACCATTCTGGAGACAAAGATCTTAAAAAAACATTAGAAGCTCTTCTAGATCAAGCAAAGCTTGAAATTAATGAATTAGATGTATTGCTTACTAATAACGGAATTGCTTCTGCTCCTATGTTGCCTGACAGACCCTCAGTAAAGCTTGAAGATATTCCTGCAGGCGCCCGTTTCACTGATCCTGAAATTGCCGCCAAAATTGCCTCTGATGTTGCAATAGGCATAGTTGCTTGCAGTCAAGTTATTGGTCAATCCATTAGAGAAGATATCGGTGCTTTATTTGCAAAATACCATGTCTCAAAAACAGCTTTAGGCTTAAAAATACTTGAGATGAGTAAAGAAAAGGGATGGGTTATTCCTCCGCCTTTACAAATCAAAAGGCCTGAAACTGCTAACGTCTAAATGAATGAGGGTGTCCCAAAAGCCATAGGCTTTAGGGGCACCCCTCTTTCTAATTAGCAATCATTTTACAACCCAGAAAAGCGCACAAATACATTTTGGATACAAAAAATTAAGTTGGATATATTATTTTTATAATTAAAAATTAAACAAATCTTGGGAGGTCAATATCAATTGATTAAAGAAATAATATCCAAACCAAAGCAACCTATTATTTGTAAAAATTGTATATGGGGTAATTGGGACGGTCTACGGCAATTTTGTTCTAAACAAAATTGTATTAAAAGTTTGAAATAGTTAAAGGTTATTCAAAGGTAACAATACATATTGTTTCACTCCCTGATGTTGCATTTCAAGTTAATTCGATATACAGCATTTCTTTTGTATTATGCGACTTATAAAATTCCAAATAAATGTCCTGAATATATTTTCAATTCTAAGGAAGAATAAACATAAAAAAACACATTAACTAGGAGGAACAAAAATTGAATCAATTTCAACCAAACAACCAAAATTCCCAACAACTCGCTCAAGCAGAACAACTTATTCAACAATTGGTAAATCAAACTCAACAAGCATCAGGTCAATATCAACTGTTATTAAATCAAGAGCTAAATAACGCGAAACTTCTTGAGCAAATCGCTCAACATGAGCAACAAGCTGCACAAATTATTCAAACAGCCTTACAAGGACACCAAACGGCACTGCAACAATTACAACAAATCTCCAATATTTGCAATCAAATTTCACATTCACAAACAACTAGCTCACAGGAAAATGCCTTTTCAAGCATGAATAATCAGCAACCATTTGGAGTAAATCACAATTCACATTAATTATATGTTCTTTGTATTTTCATGGGAAGAATGTATGGAAAGAGGTAGATATGTACTTCTATAAAGAAGACTTAATCAACAACATTGTAGTGGACAAACCTGATCCAGCAGCTGCCAAGGTTTTACAAGAAACGCTTGGCGGACAATTTGGCGAAATGCGAACGATGATGCAGTACTTTTTTCAGAGCAGCAATTTCCGAGGCAATGCTACTCAATATCGTGATTTAATCCGTGGTGTGTTTCTCGAGGAAATAAGCCATGTTGAACTGGTTCAACATACAATCAACCAATTATTGAACGGGTCTGGAGAAGAACTTCCTGGCAACGCCGGCATTGACTCCGCCCCGCTTGATGAAGCCGTTAAACTTGCAAATCCTCATCACTATATCGTTGGTGCCCAAAGCTTCTTGCCTGTCGATGCTGCGGGTAATCCGTGGCTGGGCAATTACGTGTATAATCACGGTAATTTAATTAGTGATTTATTGGATAATGTGGTGCTTGAGTCTACTGGCGTTTTACAAAAATCAAGGATTTATGAGATGAGTTCAAATAAGACGTTCCGGGAAACATTAGCCTTTCTAATGGTGCGTGACAATGCGCATCAGAATGCATTTGCTAAGGCTCTTGAAACGCTTGGCGTCGATTGGGGAAATTTGTTTCCTGTTCCAAATTACGATATTAACAAATACCCGGAATGCCGCAAATATGTTGAGCTCGGTTATCATAACGCTCAATTTAATTTTCGTTTGGATCCGACGCGAATCGGAGAAATATTTAGCGGACAAACACCTAGCCGAAACAATGGCGACTTGGAAGTTGTACCGCCTCCCGAAGGTTTTCCATTACCAATTTTACCCGAATTACCGAGTGAACATAGACCTGGGCTTTACGATATGAACGCATGAATTAATTTACAAGAAATGAACCATCTCTTCACACCTTTAGGCAACATACATAAAACCCTGTATTGCTCGTATCCAGGGTTTTATTTTTTAACCTAGATCACTTTCACATACTTTTCACTTATCGTTATCGAAATTATCTTTTTACCCTGCAGGCATTCTACCCCCTAAAGGAATCGGAGGATACAGTCGTGAACATGGAAACGATTTTCACTCATTAGTATCTCCTCCAGTATGCCTCGCTAAGAACCCATCCAGAATCTCTGTCATTGGCCTGTTTTCCAATGGTCCTTTCAGCTCGTTCCTAACCAGAAGCAAAGCAGCTGCAGGAGGCATTTGGATCGTCCGTAGCGCTTCGATCAGAGTATTCTCTTCATCACTCAGTCGTTTTATGTATTGCAACTCTATCGGTTCAGGTGTTATCACGAGTTTCACTCTCTTTCAGGGGGGGCTGTCTCCTCGAAGCAAACGGCGTCAAATACTAAATTACCCTGTTTGTTTGTCAAAAGCTTACGAGGAAGTGCTGCCACACTTACTCATTACCCAATAGAAGGCGGCATGTATCTTCAGTATTGTCAAATTTGGTCGCTATTAACCAAGGCGGACGTTGAAGAATTGTTTGATTACCTTGCTAGAAAATAAGAGCCAGCTTATTTCTGATTGAGAGCCAGATAGGTGCTTAGCAAGCTTGACAAGTAGTCCTACCAAATTTAGACTATATGAAAACATACATATGTAAGTTTCGCAAATAAGGAGGGTATTTTAGCCTTATTGACTACTATTCAAATACGGGATCAGTCGATACTACACTGCAACATATAAGAGTAGCGGAACACTCCTTGGGGTTTATGTATATACAAGTGTCCGCCACGAATGGTTTAATGAAAGCACATCAGAATGGCAAAATGGAAACGCCAGCACAGTCTTAACTGAACATGATATTCTTGAAATCATTGTATTTATCCTACCTATTCGAATAGTGAAGGACTCCAAAAAAAACAAAAAAACCTCCCCACAGCATCGCTTCGCTGTAGAGAGGCTTCCCTCTAATAAAATATCTTCTCATCCCGCTTTTCCTTCAAAATCTCCACCGCTTCACGGAACCGCAGCGAATGCACAATCTCCCGCTCCCGGAGGAACTTCAAGCTGTCCTGAAGATCGACGTCATCCGTCAGGTCAATAAGCCACTGGTATGTAGCCCGCGCCTTCTCCTCAGCCGCAATATCCTCATATAGATCCGCAATCGGATCGCCTTTCGCTTGGATGTAGGCAGCTGTCCATGGGACGCCATTTGCATTCTCATAGAACAAGGCGCTGTCGTGTGCAACATAATGAGCGCCGAGTCCCGCTGCCTTCAATTGCTCGGGCGTTGCGTCTTTCGTCAGCTTGTAGATCATGGTGGCAATCATCTCGAGATGCGCAAATTCCTCAGTACCTATGTCCGTAAGCAGTCCAATTACTTTATCCGGTATCGTGTAACGCTGGTTTAAATAACGCAGCGCCGCTGCGAGTTCTCCGTCGGCACCGCCATACTGCTCCATGAGGAACTTGGCCATCAAAGGATCGCATTTGCTTACGCGTACTGGATACTGCAATTTTTTCTCATACACCCACATGCACGGTTGCCTCCTCAAAAATAGGTGTTAGCCAAATCCGTTCTTTAGACCTGCCACGGCCAGGGAGCGTCATTCCATGACCAAGGCGTGCCGGATAAGCTTTGGCCAAAGTTTTTCAAGGGGCCATATTTTGATTCATAACGATGAGCGATTTGCTGCCTTAACTGTGCATATTGATTGTATTGCTGTATCGCACTCGCATCCGTCGGATGCGTATCCAAATATAAATTCAACTCCACCAAAACAAAATCAACTGCCTGCAGTTCGTGCAGCAGCTTGTAATATTCCTCGTTCAATACGATGCTCACTGTTAGTCCCCCTCTTCATCTCTGACGTTTTTCGAACCATAAGGACTGTATAACGCTGGCCAGAGTGTTCCATACCTCAAGGCTTCGAAGGGATTGAACTGCGGCAAATTAGGGGGCTGGAAGGAAATAAACAATTGCGGCGGCGTGCTGTAGCTTTTTACTCGTATTGGCGGGCATGGATCAAGCGGACTGACAAAGGGTTTATAATAACGAACCTGATCATTCACTTTCACATGGATGTCTCCTCTCGCAATATTCTTCAGATCAATATATGCAAGAATACTTGCCCAACATTACAGCAAGTTTCTCAAATGCAATTGCAGTTGTACCGGTACAGATACTTCTTTTTTGTATACTTATTTGAGCTTCACAAGGCACATGTCAAGCATATATCCTGGCAGACGATAGATATTTTTGCAGGGAAGCCTGTTGCTATTGATTATCATGAATCGATTCAACTCATTTTAAATGGCCGAAGCGGATATTGTTTTCACCTAAATGGTGCGTTCAGCCTCCTTCTCCGCTCGTTAGGCTACAAGGTGAACTTGCACCGGGCAGGCGTTCAGCCAATAGGCACCGAGCCCCGCATTAACGGCTTTCACTTAGGGCTGACGGTTACCTTAACGAATGACCAGCTAGAGGACGAGATCTGGATTATTGATGTTGGACTAGGCTATATGCCCCTTGAGCCTCTTCCCCTGCTTGCAGGTATATCCTCGGAATCCCCGTGGCATAATTTGTTTATTATTAGACATCGGCATGAGACAGGCAGCAATGAGCTGCGCGGTTGCATTTGGATTAAACGGGAGTTGAATGAAATTGTGAAAACAGAGATCACAAATAAAGCACAATGGCTTGATGTTTTAGCGATTCAATTTGGCGAGCTGCTCGTTAGCTATACTGAGCAGGAAAGAGATGAGCTATGGCAGAAGGTACAGCTGGCTCATAAGCAATGGAAATTATCTAAAGCGAATCAACCTAGCTAATCATGATATGAAAAACAGGCGTTTGCATACGATGCAGAAGCCTGTTTTTTTTCTGATGCATGAATCCCGTTATTCTTTTCATCTTATTATGCTGAGCGACCTATTCCCTGCAAAGCCGATTTATGAACGCCATTAACTCAGGAAGGAAATGAGTCTATTTCCATCCCTAATAGTAGGAAGTTCGCCTCTTATTGCCCTATTTTTAAAAAGGTATGCTATCAACAAATAAGGAAATGTTTTCAAATACTTCGCAATAACATTCTGCTTGAAGAGGTGATTGAGTTGAAGTTTAGCCAAAAAATCGTCGTAGCCACACTCGCTTTTACAATGACGGCATCCCTATTCAGCGGTCTGACATTCAGCGGCAAATCCATTATGAACGATACGCTGGGATTCGCACAAACGGCAAACGCAGCCGAAGCAGCTCCAAAAGCAAATTTACAGAAGCTATTCAGTATTCATAACGCCTTAACAAAAGGCGATGCTGTCGATGTTCAGGCTGTGAAGGATTTTCGTGTGGAGCTAGCTGCGCTGGATGAGACGGCAGATGAATCGCTCATTGATCCGGTATGGAACAAGATTAAGCTCAAGCTTCCGGCTTACGTTGATCAAGCGAAGCTGAAGACGAACCTTTTCCGATTCGTGAAAGCGATTCGCCTCTACCTATTAGATCCCGTGGAGAGCGATTTGGAACAAATTCGCAATGATTCGGAATTCCGAGCAGCGCTTCAGACCATTTCGGCTGCAGCTGGCCTGCCTAGTCTGACGTTAGAGGATTTTCTTATACTCTTGCTTGGCGACGGCGGCATCCGCCCAGGGTTCGAGGGTACTTTCCGCGAAACGCTGCGTAACAAATCGCCATATGAGCTGGCAGAGCTGATCAATGACATGCAGAAATCGAAAGATTTTCTCTCTCAAGAAATGACAAAAGTGCTAGGACTAGCGGATAAGTATCAGGTTAGCAGAGTGCTGCGCAATCTTGGCGTGAAGGCGCAGGATGTAATCGATATGCAGCATAATTTCGAAACGAGGCTTCAGAAGGATGATGCATCGTTTGCTGCAATAGCCATCGCCTATATGCGCTCGGATACGGTGATACATTGGTCCACTTCTCATTTTCCCGATGATCCTCCAACGTATCGTTACACTTTAAATATATTTGGTGCCTACGTTACTCATTATGACGACCTGCTTCCGATTGAAATGTCGAAAATATCAGAGAGTCCAGATCTTTATGTAACCTCCTTTAAATCGACATACATCGGACTTGCCACTCTACTGAACAATGCTAGAAGTGCTACGGCCGTTGTTCATGTTAAGCTGCTCCATCCCTTCGGCGGACCGGAGAAGGTCATCTTGGAGAAAGAGATACGACATGCGCATCCTATTTCCGAGTTTCCAAAGGAACCCTATTTCGAGAAAATCAACAGGCTGCATGAGTCGTTAAGTACGGCAGCTCCGGCGGACGTTCAAGAGATACAAGCCTTTTATGACGAGTTAAAGGCGCTGGACGTTAATGCGGATCACACCTTGATTGACCCGATATGGAATAAAATTGAACGGTTTCTGCCAGCTAGCGTCGACAAACAAAGAAACAAGCTGGCACTGTTTCAAATGTTGAAGGAAGCTGGCCAGTTAGCCTATTATGACGATTCCATTGATCTGGAAGCTTTCTTTACGAATGCGGAATACGATGGAGCACTATTTAACTACCTCTCAACAGTCCAAACCAACCTTTATGCGGAAGATCTCATGATTTTCCTGCATGGCGACGGTGCTGCGAGAAAAGGGGTACAAGGTACGATGATGGAGCTGCTTGCCAACCTGAGTCCGCAGGAGCAAATCTCGCTTCTGTTCAACCAAGAGAAGCGTGAAGCGCTGCTATACTCGGCGATAAATACTGTCTTAAGTCAAACAGACGATCGCTACTATAGATTCAGTCCTGCATTCCAGAAGCTGGGCGTTACAGCGGACGATATGATGGCAGTCGTTAACCAATTTCAAAATAAGCTAGAACACGACCAAAACGCGATCACTACAATACTGCTCGCCTATCTTCGAACGCATTCGGTAGAGCAGGTGACGGTAAGCCCAGACGGTCGCCGGCATGACTATACGTTATCTACGCTAGGCAAAGAGGTACCGAATTCCCTGCTCGTTTGGTCCAAAGCTTCTGGCAGCGACGCTGTGACCGTATCACCCGAGGGCTCCGTTATGCTTTCCAAGCCTAAAATGGAAGGTACCGCTGTTATTCAGGCTAAAGCGCTGAACCCTATCGACGAATCGGAGAAAATCATTTTCCAGAAAGAAGTGACGTTAAAGGCAGCAGACACCGGCAGTTCCATTCCGCAAGAGCTTCTCGATAGGATACAGAAGCTGCATGAGGCGATAGCTGCTGGTGACGCTGATGAGATTGAGGCTATTCGCAATATTCAAGAGGAGATTGCCTGTCTAAATGACGAGAACCATCTGAAGCTAATCGACCCGATATGGAACAAGATAATAGCAAAGCTGCCCGCTTCTTCTGACGAGGCGAAGCTTAAGAGCAGTCTGTTCGGTATGCTGAAGGCGATCAGCTCCTTCCGATACGATCCGCAGCTGTCCGAGCTCGAAGCCATTGCAGCAAATGAGGAATATCAGGAGCTGCTTAGCGCGCTTGCTGCTGCCAGAGGAGATTCGAATGTAACCATTGAAGATTTCCTCCTTTTTCTCTTCGGCGATGGCGGCGAAATCAAAGGGCTTGAGGGTACGATCAAAGCGATACTCGCTGACAAAGAAACGGATGAACTTTCTGCTTTGCTAATTAATCATTATGCCATGAATGAGGTATTAAACGAGGCGCTTGATGAAATATTGAATCAAAAGGAAACTTACGCGCTAAGCGCAGCTTTAGCCAACCTTGGCGTCACGCCTGCGGATGTGTGGTCTACCGTCCTGAATTTCCAGGAGACGCTGATGAAGGACGAGCCGGCCTTATATGTCCTGATCGCTGCCTATATTCGTGCTGAAGCGGTGGAAACGGTGAAGATTACTGCTAATGGAAAAAAGCATCATTACTCGCTTAAAGCTTTCGGGTTCAATCTTCCGTCAATGCCATTCATTATTTGGAAGCAAATATCCGGCAGCGAACAAGTTATCGTAAATCCGGATGGAACCGTATCGCTTCCGAATGAAGAGTCAAGCGGCACGGTCGTTATTGGAGCGTATCTCATGAATTTTTTTGGCAAGAGCGATCACCTGATTTTCCAAAAAGAAGTAACGCTCGTTAATGGAAAAGGCTCTGATGATCCCGAATAAGTCTTCACTATAAAGAAGGCGAGCCCTCTTCCCTTAATGGGAGGAAGGCTCGCTGTTATGTAATGACCTATTAATCCCGGACCCAGCCCTCCTCGATTTCCAGCTCGCGAATCACCTTAGCGGGACTCCCCCCTGCCAGCACGTTGCCGGGAACATCCTTGTTGACGGTGCTCTTCGCCGCGATAACCGAATTATCTCCGATCGAAACGCCCGGAAGAATGGTGCAGTCGGCACCAATCCACACATTGTTGCCTATCGTAATTTTTTTGCTAAGCTCACCCTTATCGGCACTATCCATACGATGGTAATTGCTATCAAAAATACTCGTTCTAGGACCAATTTTCACATGATTGCCAATGATGATTTGTTTATTAGCTGCGATTCCGACGCCTGCATTAATGTAGACATGATCTCCAATCGTTAGGTTCGCGCCCTTGGTGCTCGTAATTTGAACAGCCCACGGATGTCCCACAATGGAAAGGTTTCTGCCAACCTGAATGTCACCCATTCGGTTCACGAACACTTTTCCGCGCAGCTTTGGAGCCGATTTCCCGAATTTGTAGAGGCCTTTAAGCTTGTACATGACGTTATTAAATCTCATATAAAAAACCTCCACTTCTAATAAGTTCGCTTTTCGAATATTATAACAGATAATTAATCGTAATTTCGTATTATATTATTCAAAATGAATAATTAACAATAATAAAAAAAGCGGATAGTCAATAAATTGACCACCCGATTTATTCATTACTATATTTACACCGCGTACTCCCATACCTGCAAAGCCGCACCTATCATTCCGCATAAATTGCCGCGATAGGCTGCTTCAATCCGCACGCCCTCCACCATCGACGGCATCGACCGTAAAATAACTTCCTTCCTTATCCCAGCAAATAACGGATCGCCTGCCTCGGCAACACCACCGCCAATAACGATCAATTTTGGATTAAACATGTGGATGAGGGAAGCGATTGCGGAGCCAAGCGCTGCCATCGTTTCCTCCATCAGCTCTACGGCAAGCGGATCACCAGCCAGCCACCTTGCAATTACTTCTCGTGAATCTACGTTGTAGTTCAGATCGCCACTCAATAAGAGCCTCTCTGCCATGCGGTCGGCAATGCTTGTTCCTGATGCATATTGCTCCAAGCAGCCCTTTCCCCCGCATAGGCAGGGACGACCATTAAAATCGACAGACAGGTGACCGAGCTCTCCGCCTCCGCCCCATGATCCATGAACCAGGCGACCGTCGACAACGATCGCTCCGCCTACGCCGGTGCCGAGTGCTAGACATAGAAAATGATCTACGCCTTGCGCTGCTCCAAGATACTTCTCCGTTAGCGCAAGCACATTCACGTCGTTATCTACAATAGTCGGCAGGAAAAATTGCTGCTGAATGATGCTTCTCAGCGCAGTTCCAGCATAATTGGGTATAATCTCGGATGCCGATCGTATGCTGCCCTTTGCCCAATCGACTTGTCCTGCGCTTCCAATGCCAATGCCTTTGAACTCGATTGCTGGCAGCTTCACCTTCACCTCTGCCATCAAATCATGAACAGCTTGCTTCACGCGATCAACCGTCTTCGCTTGCCCAGCCATCGTACTGAGGCTTAACGTATGCAGGATAACTCCTTCCGCGCTTACGACTCCGGTATTTATTTTTGTGCCCCCAATATCCACGCCTATTGCGTATTCTGTTTGGGGATCGAACAATTGCAAGTCCACTCGCTCTCCCCCTTAACTCTACTTTGTACGCAATGCGCTGACATAACGAGCCGTAATCAGCTGCGGCCTTGTGATGGCACTGCCCACAACGACATAAGCTGCTCCGGTCTTCATCGCTTTCGCAGCATCCTCCGGCGTCCATATCCGTCCCTCTGCAACGACCGGAATGCTAACTGACTTGCATAATTGCTCCAGCAATTCAAAATCCGGCGCTTCCTGCTGCGTACTGTATGGCGTATAGCCCGAAAGGGTCGTACCAATGAAATCAGCACCCAGCTCCACAGCTGCGAGCCCTTCCTCCAGCGTAGAAATGTCTGCCATTACAGCAGCACCTTGCTCATGCGCGTAATCAATCAACGCTTTTACGGTTTCCAAGCGACCTTCTCGATTCGTAACATCAAGAGCAACGATATCCGCTTTGGCATCTACAATAGCCTTTACTTCCTCTAGCGTCGGAGTTATGAAGATAGCCGAGCCCGGAATATCCCGCTTAATAAGCCCGATTACGGGCACATCCACTTCCTGCTTGATCGCAACGATATCCGGAACACCGTTCGTTCGAATCCCGATGGCTCCGGCGCTCACTGCTGCCCTTGCCATTTTTGCCATCGCATCGCCGCCGTGAAGCGGCTCGTGCTCAAGCGCCTGACAGGAAACGATTAGCCCTTTCATAGGAAAAATATCATTCAATCGAGTCATATTGGCTGATTTCCTTTCCTTCCGAGAAATTCTATGTTTTCGCTTAGCCCTTTGCTTGCGCAATATAATTTAAGATTCGTTCATTCAATTGTTCAACGCGGTCCATATCGGAGGCTGCAACAGGCAGCAGCGGCATTCTAGGCTCGCCCGTCTCGAATCCGCGAAGCTTCAAGATCGCCTTGCATGCCCCATACAAGGACGGAAAGGATAGCAAATCCACAATAAGCTCGTTCACGATGAACTGCCATTTCTGCGCTTCGGCCATCTGTCCTTGCACATAACATTGCTCAATCTTCAAGAACAGCTCCGGCATAACGCCATACGTGCCGCCAATTCCCCCGTCCGCGCCAATGCTTCGTCCAGCTAGATACTGCTCATCTGGACCATTTAGGACAAGAAAGTCCTTTCCGCCGGCAGCCTTGAATTGCTGAAGCTCAAATGTGCTTTCCGCCGAGATTTTCACGCCAATGACTTTGTCCTGCGCTGCCATCTTGACGAGCAGACTCTTCGATAGCTGAAAGCCCGTCGTTTGCGGAATATGATAAATAATAAATGGCAGCGAGGTGCTGTCAATAATCGCTTGCCAATGCGCTTCAACGCTTTGCGGGGATAGTCGGTAATAAATAGCCGGTACAGCTGATACGGCATGAGCGCCTGCTTGCTCCGCATGTATCGCAAGTTCTACGCTGTCTCTAGTAGATGGCGACCCGACATGAGCAATGATCGTAAGCTCTTGGCCAACCTCAGCAATGACCGCCTCCAGCATTTGCTTGCGCTCTTCAACGGATTGCAGCATGCCCTCGCCTGAGCTTCCTCCAACATATAGGCCTTTCACGCCAGTTGAGGCGTAGTGGCGAGCTAGTTTCTGTGCTGCTTCTTTATTGATTTCACCCTGCTCATTGTAGCTGGAATACATCGCGATTGTAATGCCTTTGAAAATTTCCAATTCATCGTGTTTCATCGTAAAATGGCCTCCGTTTTTAGAAAGATAGATTTAGGGTAATGGGATCTCCGCTGCCTGCCTTACCCTTTAACTGCGCCCATCGTAATGCCTTGCGTAAATGCCTTTTGGAATAAAAGGAAGATAGCGATCATCGGAATAGACGCAAGCGCCGCACCAGCCATCAGAAGCCCGTAATTTGTCGTAAACTCACCTCTAAGCGTCGCTACACCTAGCGGCAGCGTCATCATCGAGGTTGACCTTGTCATAATGAGCTGGCTGAAATAATCATTCCATGAAGTAATGAAGGTAAAGATAGCAAGCGCGCCTAAAGCCGGTTTAAGCAATGGCAATATGATCGTTGTAAACAAGCGCATTTCCGAGCATCCGTCTATCTTCGCCGCCTCGATCAGCTCGCCTGGAATGGTCTGTGCAAATTGCTTCATTAGAAACACGCCGAAAGGCCAGCCAATTGCCGGTAAAATAAGTCCTTTATACGTATTTACCCAGCCAAAATCCGCTAACATCGTAAAGAGCGGTACAAGTATTACCTGTTTAGGCAGCGCCATAGCTGCAACGAACATCGTAAATATAACCACGCGGCCGGGGAATGTTTTTTTGGCGAGCACATACCCGGCAAGGGATGAAACGATACAGATCGCAATCATCTCTGCCAAAGCAATAATAAAGCTGTTGAACATCCAGCGCTCCACCGGATTTTTAAACAATTCCGTCCAGTTCTGCATCGTCGGCTTGAGCGGAAACCATTCTGGCGGAATAGTCGTTGCTACGGTCTGTAGCTTAAACGAGCCGGAAACAACCCAATAGAAGGGAAAGATAAAAAATAGAGTAGCTAATATTAAAAGGATGCCAGCCAGCACTTTTGAAACCGTAAATTCTTTTTTCCATGCGCTTTTTTTCTTTGGCTGCACCATAGTTGCTTTCATCTCTAATGAATGGTATGAACTCGAACTCATGATGTCCCCTCCTTAGTACTCAACATCGCTGCCAAAGTATTTGAATTGAATAATGGAAATAATGCCAATGACGATTGCAAGTAACACGCCCATCGCGGAAGCGTTGCCGAAATGACCTAATACGAATGCTTGCTCATATACGCCGTACATGACGGTCGATGTACTATAGACGGGACCTCCCGAGGTAAGCAGTTGAATCAAAGCAAAGCACTGGAAAGTATTAATCGTGGTGATAACGATAATATACAAATTTGTAGGCATCAGCATCGGCCAAACAATTTTCCGGAAAATCTGCCATGGCGTTGCGCGGTCAAGCTCGGCCGCTTCAATATAAGAGGTCGGAATGTTGCCAAGCGATGCGACATACAAAATAATCGGCTGGCCAACGGATGTTGTAATTAAAACAGCGATAATCGCGAGCAGTGCAGTCCTTGTGTCTCCAAGCCAAGAAACGGGCTCAGCACCGAACAAACTTGTCAAATAATTGAGAATGCCGTAGTTCGGATGATAGATCCAGCCCCATACGACCGTAATACTGACGACGGATGATACGGCTGGCAAATAGAACACGCCTCTAAAGAAGGATCTCGCAAACTCTTTTTTCTTATAAATATTGACCGCAACAAATACAGAAAATACGATAACAATCGGTACGGTAATGACAACAAGCAAAAGCGTATTTCGCATAGATTTCAGAAATGTCTCATTTTGAATGAGCGAAATATAGTTATCGAACCAAATAAAATTAAAATCTCTTAAAGAGTAATCAAAAAAGCTGATATAAATTCCTTTAACCATTGGATAAGCTACAAAGAGCAGAAAAAATCCAAATGCCGGCAGTAAAAACAGGTAACTCATCAGCCAATCTCGCAGCACGTAACCTTTCGTTTTGCGAACGGTTGCCTCCATCTCCCTCTCCCCATTCCATTCATCGATGTTTTTGAAAAGAGTAGAGCACTCGCGCACTCTACTCCCTCATGGACGCTATGTTCTTATTTAGCTGCTGCTTTAGCTTTAGCAATCGCTTCATTTGCACTCTTGGCAAAGCTGTCCAAAGCCTCTTTGCCTGTAGCTCCGCCAATCAATGCACGCTGCAATTCAGGAAACCAGAACGTACGAATCTCAGCATAGCCGTCTGCAATGGTTGGTGCATCAGTCGTAAATTTACGAGCATATTCAGCGTATGTGTATTCTGGGTCGTCATACAGGCCAGTTATGGAGTTGCGAACGGATAGGCCGCCCGTTTGAATCAGATTTTTCTTGCCGTATACTTCGTCGTTAGCGATAAAATCGATCAATTTTTTCGAAGCGGCAATTTTATCCTCATCGCCATTGTTGAACACGGCCATACCGCCGAGATACGGCTCAAGCTTAGGCTCAGAACCATCTAATGTCGGGAACGGAAGCAGCATATCTTCAAACTCGACCATTTTTTTAGATACGTTTTGCGCTTTAAGAACAGCGGAATAGTTAAGTGTGAAAGCAAGCTTCCCTTGCAGGAACAAGTCATTCACATCAGCTGCCGCAAGCGAGGCAGCACCCGTAACGCTCAACTTGTCATTTGTCGCTTGAACGATCCAATCCAGCGCTTTTGCTGCATTATCGGTGTTAATGGCAACTGCGGAATTATCTTCATTCAAAAATCTGGATACGCCTAGGTTAGCGATATAAGCGCGAGTTCCTTGGTCACCAGCTTGGCTTTTTGCGAAAAATCCAGTCGGAATAACTTCTGGCGCTTTCTCTTTAACCGCTTGAAGAGCTTTCTTATATTCGTCAAACGTCCACGTTCTGTCCTCTTTGTTCAGTGGAAGCAGATCAAGCGCACCGATTTTCTCGAAAATCGTTTTATTGACGGCCATCATGAATGGCGCGGTATTAATCGGATACATATAAATTTGTTCGCCCACGCTTGATTGCTTCCAGAAGGCCGGTGAAATATCGTTTTTCACTTCATCGGTCACCATATCATTCAGCGGAGCAAGCAAATCCTTTTTACCCCAGTCGATAATGCGTCCAGGCGCATCATAGATAACGTCAGGGGCGGTATTGGAGGCGATCGCGACGTTCAGCTTCTCAGGGCCGCCTTCAAAGGTGATCATCTCTAAATTAACTTTAATTTCCGGGTTATTCTCATTGAATGCGGCAATAATTTCTTTCTCGTATTTGCCGACCTCGCCATCCAGCGCTTGGAAGGTTGGGAAGTTCCACCATGTAATTTCAACAGGCTTGGCTGCCGTTTCAGTAGCAGCAGGTGTATCGCTGGCTTTGTTTGTTGGCTCGTTGTTCGTATTCGTGTTTGAGTTCCCGCATGCCGCTAGCTGCATGCCTAGCAAAGCGACACCTACAATCGTCATCAGACCTTTTTTCATAACCGTCATTCAAATACCCCCCAGTATGTTTTGGAATAAAATGAGAACGTCTTATCCCTTGCGCTAATCATAAAACATTTGTAAATTTAGAAGAATCCCTTACTCTTTACATTCATGGTCGTATTCTGACCTATTCCTTCTATCATTCCATAAGCATGTTATAATTCATTACATACTTCGAAGATACCCACTATAAGCATAACCTTCAGGAGGGAATATCATGTTTAAACTAATGATTGTAGAGGATGAACCCATTATAAGGTTGGGTCTAAAACATTATTTTTCATGGGAAGAGCTTGAGGTTCATTCCATTATTGAAGCAGAGAACGGACAGGACGGACTTGCTCTGGCTCTTCAAGAGAAACCTGATCTGGTCATCACCGATATTCGTATGCCTGAGATGGACGGTCTTCAAATGATAGAGCAAATCCGTATGAAACTCCCAGATACGCTATTTATTATTTTGACAGGTTTTAATGATTTTGAATATGCGCAGAGAGCAATCCGCGCAGGCGGGGTCCATGCTTTCCTGCTTAAGCCTTTGGAATATGAGGAGAGTCTGGCATCGATCCAAGATTGCATAGATAAGCTGAAGGAGAAACGTCTAGAGCTGCAAAGCCTGTCTATTTTGGAGACGGAGATGAGACAAAGCTGGAAGCTAAAAGGGAGCGAGCTCGTGAAGCTTCTGCTGGAGGAAGAGCATGCTGCGGTAGATGAGACTATGATCGGGGAGCTTTGCGGGCTTCCGAGCAGTGCGTATGTCTATCAGCCATTTGTACTGACTTGGCTTCCACGCTTGAAAGCGCATTCCCAGCCTAGCAGCTGGGGCAGACAGCAAGCGGACATTTTTTTAATGGAAGCAGCGGAGTCGCTTTTCCCCGAATATAACCAGCGGCATATTTTCACCTATACGTATAAAACGAAGCTCTTTGGAATGATTGTATGGCCAGTAGAGGATTCTAGCGACGAGGTCGTCCCTATAGAAGAGAAAGTAAAGGAACAATTAGACCTTATGCTGAAAATCGCCGGCATAGCGCATCATACTTTGCTGTTCATGGGGTTAGGTAAACTGACATCCGATTTATCCCAAATAAAAAATTGGCTGCACGATTCCGATAAAGCGCTGTATCAGCGTTTTTACGATGCAGATCGCAGCTTATTCCTTGCCGCAAGCTTAAGCGATGCCTCCCAAACGGCCAAAGCAACGCTTATCCAGCTGGGTGAGAATGATAGGAAACGGATCATCGCTTGCTTAGAGAGCGGCAATGAGCTGGAGACAAGGCTGCTGATGCAGCAGCT
Organism: Paenibacillus sp. Y660; assembly: GCF_057221575.1. Lineage (NCBI taxonomy): Bacteria > Bacillati > Bacillota > Bacilli > Caryophanales > Paenibacillaceae > Paenibacillus > Paenibacillus sp. Y660. The sequence continues at coordinate 17,865 of NZ_JBXBBJ010000031.1, forward strand.
GGCGCAAACTATTTTGAGCAAAACAACCTATGCTTCATTTGAAAAATCGCTCGCCTATTTGCAAGAGCTGATCAGCGTCATTATTCGTTTTGCCAACAAAAACGGCATTCACATTGAAGGTGTCTATAGCGAAAAGCTCTTAAACCTTACATTCATCGATGATTTCCCAACGCTTGAAGCTCTCTTCGACTGGCTTGGCAGGTGGATGGTGCATTTGGGCCTTGTTTACACGGAAGGGTTAACGCAAAACCATCAGCAGGACGTCATCATCTTTGAGCATATCGAATCGTTCATCAAGCAAAATATCGATCAAGAGGTTACGCTGCAAATGGTTGCCGACCGTTTCTTCTATAATCCCTCTTATTTGAGCCGTCTGTTCAAGCGGAAATTGGACAAAAACTATATGCGGTTCGTCACCGAAATTCGCATCCAATTTGCACAGGAATGCTTGAAGAAGCCCGAATATTTGGTGACGGATATTTGTACGATGTGCGGCTATAAGAGCTATAAGCATTTTGTCAAAACGTTTAGAAGCATCACAAATATGACACCTACCGACTATAGAAAACAATCAGGATGGTGACCCTGTGAGAAAATTAGGACGGTCTACCTACCAATATCGAATGAAGCATGTCAATCATCAAATTTTTGTGCTTATGGTTTTGACGATTACCGTCCCGCTGCTCTTCATTTCCGCAATCATTTACATCTTTTCAAATCAAGCCGTCAAAAACGAATATCAAAGCAGCTCCAGCCTCATTCTCAATAATCTGTCCTTTAATATTGACCAGTATTTGCAAAGCATCGAGAAAGGCACGCTGAATGCCCAGATGGACAGCCGGCTTCAAATTGCGCTTGAGCACTGGACGAACAGCAAGGATAATACCGGGAACGATCAGAGCATTCAGTACGGAAATACGATCGAGCATTTCATCAGCTCCATTGAAATGACGATTAAAAATGTCGATAGCGTACAGATTTATGCGGGGTCCCGTGTCTTTTATTCCGCAAATTTCAACCGTGCCGATTACGATTTTAAGGATTTTACCCAAGAGGATTGGTATATTCAGACGCAGCAAAAAAAAGGGGGAGTCATTCTTTTTGGCAGCCATACCCCCTTTCATCGAACCAATTCCAAAGCACCGGTCATTTCAATCGCAAGGGTAATCAACAAGGTTGGCAGCAAACAGCCGCTGGGGGTTATGCTCATTGACATTCGCCTCGATTCCTTGCGGGAAATATTGCAGCTTTCCGAGACGAGCAAGCGCAATTTTATTATTATCGATGATAATGGCGGCGTCACTTACCATTCGGATGCAAACACAGACATCAGCAAATCGATATCGTTAGAGGATAAAACGCTCCGTACCTTGCTGGAGGAAGACGCTGGCAGCTTTTATGCTGATGTAGCCGGTACCGAATCGTATATAAACTTTGTGACCTCCGATTATTCGAATTGGAAGGTTATTCAATATATCGCCGAGAAAGAGATGACGAAGCAGGCTGCGTTTCTCGGTAGAATCATCTTAACGCTGGCGATCCTATCGCTTGGCACAGCCATTTTGTTTATGTACATCTTGTCGGAGCGCGTGACAAAACCGATTATTCTATTAAGCAGGCAGGTCAAAATGGTCGGCATGGGGAAATTCGATGTGGATTTAAGCAGTGATCGGCAGGATGAATTTGGCGTTCTGTATCAAGGCATTCGCAAGATGGTCGAGGATCTGCAAAACTATATCGAAAGATCCTCTATGGCAAAGGCACAGCAAAAGGTAGCTCAGTTCGGCGCGCTAAAGAGCCAAATCAACCCGCATTTCCTAGCGAATGTACTCGAGTCCATTCAGATGAAGGCAGTCATCAACGGGCAGCGCGATATCGGCGAAATGGTCGGGATAGTCGGACGTTTGTTTCGAGTACATATTCAAACCGGCAAGGATACGGTTACACTGAAGGAGGAGCTGGAGCATATCCGTCTCTATGTGAAAATACAGCAATTGCGCTTTGGCGATAAAATTCAATACATTGAACGGCTGGCAGCGGATAGCGAGACCATTCAGGTGATGCATTTCTCGCTGCAGCCTTTAATCGAGAACGCCATCGTACATGGATTAGAGCGTCGCAGCGGACCTGGCCAGCTCGAAGTGTCCACTTTAAGATCGGGCAGCGAAGTGATCATTATGATCAAGGACAACGGGGTCGGCATGAGCGAGGAGAAGCTTAAGCAGCTTCGGTACCGTTTATCGCAGCCATCTGATACACTTGACGAGGCGCATATTGGAATCAAGAACGTGCATGATCGAATTCTGTTTTACTTTGGGGAGCAGTACGGCATCGAGATTGACAGTCAGCTAGGAGAAGGAACGACGATTTGTATCCGGCTGCCTGCAAACCAAGCTTAAATAAAGGAGATACTATGCTAGGATTCGCGATTTTACTAGGCTTTAACTTACTCGGAAGCTGGCTCCATCTGAGCCTTCATATCCCTTTGCCAGGCAATGTTATCGGTCTTATTCTCTTTCTCATTGCCTTATTTACCAAAGTCATTAAGCTGGAATGGGTGGATACAGCGGCAAGCTGGCTTACCGGACATATGATGCTGTTTTTTATCCCTTTTTTGGTCGGGACGATGGTCTTTTTCCCGCTGATCGGATCAAGCTGGCTATCGATTGGCATTGGCGTCATCGGCAGCGCTGTAGCCTCCCTTCTGGCAACGGGGTACGTTACAACTAAGCTGCTGCGGAATGAAGCGCAAGGCGGTGTGGAATGAATCTGCAAGAATGGCTGAGCCAACCGCTATTTGGCATTGCGCTTAGCGTTATAGCCTATGCCGCCGCGCAGCTCATCCATCAACGATGGCGCTGGCTGCACCCGCTTTTTCTGTGCTCGGGCTTTATTATCCTGCTGCTGCTTAGCTTTCAAATCCCTTATGAGGCATACCAAGCAGGCGGAGACGTCCTTACCCTCCTGCTTGGTCCTGCGACGGTAGCTCTCGGCGTGTCGATTTATAAACATTTTAATTTGATCAAAAAACATATCGTAAGCATCCTAATCGCGATAACCGTTGGCTCTATTACGAGCATCGCAAGCGCCGCCGCTCTTGTGGCCCTGCTTGGCGGAAGCCGCGAGATCTTGCTCAGCATGCTGCCAAAATCGGTCAGCTCGCCCATCGCGATAGAAATATCGCGTCAGTTAGGAGGCTTGCCCGAGCTTACCGCTGTGCTGACAGTGCTTACTGGACTCTTTGGCAGCATGTTCGGGAAAAAGCTGTTAGCATCGCTCAAGCTGACAAATGGTATTGCGATAGGCATTGCCATTGGCACGTCCTCTCATGGAATCGGCACAGCAAGGCTCATCAAGGATTCCGAAATACAAGGCAGCATGAGCGGCTTTGCCATGGGTGTAGCTGGAATCATTACCTCCGTGCTGTTCATCCCCATCTATTGGTGGCTGACTAACTGAACGAATTGAGAGCTAAGGGGCAGCTAGCCCCTTAGCTTTTCATTTATCTGGTTTTATTGGAATTAAGCGGTCCACAGCACGAAGATTGGGATACTTTTAATGCTGTCTTTGGTCGCGACACGCTGCATACGCCCGTTTCAGGCAGATGAAGCTTCACTTCCCGTGCCGAATCCCAATCGCCTGCTAATGCTGCAACCACGCTTCTAACTTGCTCGTAGCCCGTCGCGAGTAAAAAAGTAGGTGCACGACCGTAGCTTTTCGCTCCGACGATATAAAATTGCGGCTCCGGCTGACTGAGCTCTGCTTCTCCGTGCGGGCGAACGGTACCGCAGCTATGAAGGTTAGGATCAATGAGATCTGCCAGCTTCGGTACGCACTCAATGGAGGAATCGGCTGCATATCGAAGCTCTCTGATGAAGGAGAAATTTGGTCTTGCTCCCGTTGCAGCAATAATCTCGTCCACACCGTTGATCGAATCGTCTGTCCCAATGAGGTTTAATCTCTCGCCCTCTTGTTTAAGACCCTCGATATGAAATGGCGTATGGACGTTTATTACTCCTTCTTTGACAAGCGCAGCAGCACGTGAACCAAGCTTTCCTCTAGCAGGCAGACCGTCAAGCTCGCCGCCTCCAAAAGCATCGCCAATCGATTGTTTTCTTAAAACCCAATGAATCGTCGTTTCAGCATTTTCCAATTTCAGCTCATGCAGCAAGAGTAGGGCATGGATTGCCGAGTGTCCGCTCCCAACGACTGCCACCGTTTTACCTGAGTATCGACTTGCTTGAGATCCTTTAATATCAGGAATGCCATAATGAATGTGCGAGCTATATTCGGTCTCTTTCGCAGCGTAATCACCGCTGGCTCCAATCGGGTTTGGTGTTCTCCATGTACCTGTAGCGTCAATGACTGCAGAAGCCTCGAACCGATAGACAACGTTAAGGCTCTCGTATACGACTTCGAATGGCATCTTTTCTCTGCCCGCTGTTTTCATTTTATCCAGGCCTTTGCGATGAATGGCTGTTACCCTTGCCTCGGTCCTAATGTATGGCTTTAATTGATCCAGTTCTGAGAGTGGAAACAAGTATTGATCAAATAGTTGTTTGCCGGTTGGCAGTTCCTCTTTTGGCGGAGCAGTCCATCCTGTCTCGGCAAGAAGCTCCGCTGCTGCAGAATCAATGTTAAACTCCCACGGAGAAAACATTTGGATATGGCTCCATTCCAGTACCGACGCCCCAACCGAAGCTCCCTGTTCCAATAATACAAAAGGCATTTCTCTTTTTGCTAACTGGGCGGCGGCTGCCAAAGCAACTGGGCCTCCACCAATAATAGCTACAGGCAATGGATTTTCCATCGTAATTCCTCCTCGATTTTCATGCATTTGTTATTTAAACGTAAGTCTCACTAAGATTTATGAATTTCTTCTTGTTGCCCTTTTTAGTTGCTTCACTACATATTTAGCATCAGAACCTACGCCACGTATGGTTGCTGATGCAAAGGTACGTTGACCGGATAAGCCAAGATAAAATAATCCCGGCACCGTGCTGCTTACACCTCCCTTCTGTACCGCATAACCTCGATCATCCACTGCACCTTCAACGCCATGAAGATACGGGAAAATAGACTTAAAGCCAGTGGCAAAAATAATGCTGTCGATTCTCTCTTTTGTTCCATCAGGCCAAATGACCCCTTCGGCATCCATTTTTTTGAACATGCTTTTCTGTTCAAGCTGGCCATTTTGCAGCTTGTTTTTGAAACCGCCGATATCAATAGCTCCGCTGGGACTGCCTACAGTCTTACCAAAGCGCCAAAAAGGAAATTTATCATACCCTATCATCTTCATCCAAAAATGAATGTCTCTCCCGAGTAATCGTTGCGGTAATAGTTGAACAGGTTGAAGCACTGCAAGAGTAGTGACAGAAGCGTGCTCACTAATCTCAACCCCTATCTGCACAGCTGAATTGCCTCTGCCAACAACGATAACTCGCTGGTTGCGGAAGGAGTCGGCTTTCCGGTACTCGGAAGAATGAATAAGGCTCCCTTTAAAATCTTCCCTTCCTTCCAGCACCGGACTGAAAGGCTGATTAAATGAACCAGATGCGCATACGATGTTTTTGGATCTATATACCTCGCCGCCGGCTGTGTGGATGTAGAAAAGGCCGTTTCTTTCCACTCGCTCCACCCGAACATTAAAATGGATCGGAAAGCGATGATGCTCGGCATACTGCTTAAGATAAGAAATGACCTCATCTCTATTCGGATATGAATCAGCTTTCAACGGAAATGGCATCCCTGGCAGAGAGGAATAGCTCGCTGGCGAAAATAATCTCAGGCTGTCGTAGTATTGCGGCCATGATCCAGTCGGTTCGGAATTCGCTTCTAAAATGACATAATGGCGTTCATTTTTGTTAAGATGATATCCGGCAGCAAGACCTGCTTGCCCGGCTCCGATCACAATTACATCGTATATTTCGCTCATAATATCTCCATTCTCCAATTAAATTTATTGCACTTTGCAAGTATTTACTTAAAAAATATGGAGTAATCAACATTACCCCATAGGTGTACAGCACATTTTTGATTTTTGCATGCTTGTAATCAGCAGCCGTAGCGAACGGAGGACAGTCTCCTTCTCGAACTCATTCATAAATGAAAAAACTTCGTCTAAGTAATCGTTCATCATTTTTTCAATCGAACCCGCTACAAACTTCCCTTCTGTCGTCAGTGAAAGCAGAAACACTCTGCCATCTTCAGGAGATGCAGTTTTTTTAACTAGCTTACTCTTGATTAAGGATTGAATTTGCCGACTAAAGGTCGTAATATCCACGCCGAGCGTCTCAGCGACCTTATGCATGGAAGGCATGCTCTGGCGCCCAATTTCGTAAAGGATATGGCTGTGAATGAGCGATAAATCCAGACCGCTAATTTGACAGCAGTTCTTGTTCAACAAACCAAACTGCCTTGCAAGGACTTGCAGCAATTCTCTTGGGTTATCCATTTTTCATTCCCCCTGTACTATTTATAAATGTTTTACTTGTAATTTGCAAGTTATATTTTCACAAAATCTTTATATGCGTTTTCACTTATATAATGCTTTACTTATATAATCAGCTGTGTATAATAAACATTGAAAGATGCCCATAGCAAGTGAATTTAAGGAGTGATTGCATGATTCAACCGATTGACTCTCTTTCCGATACCTTAAAGCTGTTGTCTGATAAGACTCGCCTTACCATTCTCGCCATGCTGAAAGAAAAAGAATTGTGCGTTTGCGATATCGTGACTATTCTCGCAACCACACAGCCAAATGTTAGTCAGCATTTAAAGAAATTAAAAGTTGGCGGGCTGGTAAATGAAACGAGGCAGGCACAATGGATTTACTATTCATTAAATCTTGAGGATAAGCCTTACCTTCATGGCATTCTAGATGTGCTCCCGTCCATGAGAGAGGAAATAAAAAAGCTGAGCACTGACTGCTGCAATTAGCGGCCATGCAAGGTTCCAGCGCTAATAGTATGAACAACGAGATGGTATGACAACGATTTTTAGGAGGAACTATGTTAGTTATCGCATCTATTATTTTTCTCATTACTTTGATTTTCGTTATTTGGCAGCCTAAAGGCTTAAATATCGGCTATTCGGCTGTTGGAGGAGCAATACTCGCCCTGCTCTTTGGCGTTGTTGATTTGAATGACGTGTGGGACGTAACCGGCATTGTCTGGAACGCAACCTTAGCTTTTGTCGCGGTCATCCTGATCTCGCTCATTCTAGATGAGATTGGATTTTTCGAATGGTCGGCACTGCATATGGCACGCTTTGCAAAAGGCAACGGGTACCTCATGTTCTCCTTCGTCGTATTGCTCGGGGCTGCTGTCGCCGCTTTTTTCGCAAACGATGGCGCCGCACTGATTCTTACTCCAATTGTTCTCGCCATGGTCAGAGCGCTCAAGTTTGATGATCGTATGATCCTTCCATTTATTATGGCTAGCGGATTTATTTCCGATACGGCTTCCTTGCCGCTTGTGGTCAGCAACCTGGTCAACATCGTTTCATCCGATTTCTTTGGTATTGGATTCGCCGAGTATGCCAGCCGAATGATTATTCCAAACTTCTTTGCCGTTGGCGCAAGCTTGCTCGTACTATTCCTATTCTTCAGGAGAAGCATTCCTAGGAGCTATGATCTCAACCAGCTCAAACAGCCTCGTGATGCGATAAAAGATATGCGTATGTTTAAGCTGTCTTGGATTGTTTTAACTGTATTATTGATCGCTTATCTCGTAAGCGAGTTCATCCACATTCCGGTATCGATCGTTGCTGGCATAGCCGCTATCGTCTTTATTTTCGCAGCACGCAGAAGTCCAGCCATTCATACGGGTGCTGTCATCAAAGGGGCACCATGGTCGGTTGTCGTCTTCTCCATCGGCATGTATGTTGTCGTTTACGGCCTTCGTAATGTCGGTCTCACGGATCAGCTCGGCGAGGTGTTCCAGTGGACAGCGGATCAAGGTTTATTTATGGCAACGATCGGTACGGGCTTCATTGCTGCGATTCTCTCATCGATTATGAACAATATGCCTACCGTTATGATCGATGCTTTGGCTATACAAGGCACGAATACAAACGGTGTGTTACGAGAGGCTCTCATTTATGCAAATGTTATAGGTTCCGATTTAGGTCCTAAAATTACGCCAATCGGCTCCTTAGCTACTTTATTGTGGCTGCATGTGCTGTCCAAAAAAGGCGTGAAAATTACATGGGGCTATTACTTTAAAATCGGAATCGTACTTACGCTTCCTGTTCTGTTTATTACGCTAGTCGGCCTTTACTTATGGCTTAGCATCATCCACTAAACGAATTTCAAAGGAGATAGGAACAATGGAAAAGAAACTGGTTTATTTCTTGTGTACGGGCAACTCTTGCCGGAGTCAAATGGCGGATGGCTTTCTTAGTGCCCTCGGCAGCGAACAGTACGAAGTGAAAAGCGCAGGTCTTGAAGCGCACGGTTTGAACCCAAGAGCCGTTCAAGTGATGAAAGAAGCAGGCGTAGATATTAGCCAAAACACCTCTAATGTGATTGATCCAGAGATTTTGAATCGCGCTGTCTATGTCATTACTCTTTGCGGCCATGCCGATGAGCATTGCCCTGTCATCTCCAATCCGAATGTGGTGAAATGGCATTGGGGCTTTGATGATCCGGCTAAAGCAGTCGGCACAGAGGATGAAATTATGGATCAATTCCGAAACGTTCGCGATGCCATTAAGGCGCGTGTCGAGAAGTTTGTGAGAGAGGGACAATAAGATGTCCGCTATCAAAAGAATGCATGTTGCGGTCAACTGTACGGACTTGGAGAAATCGCTGACTTTCTACCGATCATTTTTCGGAACAGAGCCAACTAAGGTCAAAGACAATTATGCAAAATTTGAATTGGATAACCCTTCTCTTCACTTTTCATTAAACGTGCGCTCCTTTGAAAAGAATGGTGTGCTTAACCACCTTGGCTTCCAGGTAGATAATACCGAGGATGTACTCGAGATAGGTGAACGTTTGAGACTGGCAGATCTATTGCTAATCGATGAAATGAATACCACCTGCTGCTATGCTGTTCAGGACAAAGTATGGGTGTACGATCCGGACGGCAACGCATGGGAGATTTTTTATACGAAAGAAGATTCGGAGTTTGAATCGGCTGGCGATCAACGTGATCTTTCGTTATGCTGCGCTCCTCCTTTCGCACCCGTTCCAGTGGCGTTTCCATCATTCAAAAAACAATTATTTTAAAAAGCAAGGAGAGCTTAAGCATGAATAAAACGTACCACGAATTAATACCAGGTCGTATATATATGGGCGGCGCCGATGACGTACAAGCCATGGTCGATCATGATGGCGTTGAAGTCGTCGTGGATTTAAGAGAAGAGTCTCAGCAATGCGCGGCTGCAGGTGAAGGATTGAAATGGATCAAGATGCCATTAAGCGATGAAGCGAATGAACCGCAACAAAAAATGCTTCATACCGCGATTAAAGCTGTTGTAGAGAGCTACAAAGAAGGCAAAAAGGTCGCATTTCATTGCGGAGGCGGCAAAGGCCGTACGGGGACCGTTGCATACGGGACACTGCTTGAATTAGGCCTAGCCGATACCATTGAAGATGCAGAGCAGCAAGCCCAGAGCATTCGCTCGATATTGAATATAAAGCAAGCGCAGCGCGAAGCATTAGAAGCCATTTATTCTTAATAAACAGAGGAACGTTTGCATGGCAGGCTGCCGGTAAACGTTCTTTTTTTGTGGAAAACAGATCTTCAAGCATTGATAGATCAAGCCGGCGGCTCGGCCTATGTTTGGGGACTATCATCCGGGGCGGTACTTGCCCTTCAGGCAGCAGCAAGTGGGGTAAATATTAAAGGGACTCGGCCATACGAACAAACTCGATTCAAAAAAAATATCATCGGAGCTTACAGCATTTTTTATGGATAATCACTAAGTTTTTTACTTAGTACCTTTATTCTCATCTATAAGCAGCTTTAGCAAAAATGATTTTAAATCGACAATTCGCAAATATTCCGGTCTTTGATAAGTTCCGCATATGATTAGTGGAATCAGTGATTCATCTTTTCGAATCGATCCGTGACCTCCGCCGCCCTTATGCAAAGGCGAGCTTCTATCAGCGAGTTCATAGCCCGGTTTTGCAGTGACTACCAAGAACTTTCCTTTGTGAGAAAACAAAGCTCCTGACAAGCGTTGTAAAACATCAGGATATTGGCCGTATTCCAGCCTATGATTTGTTTTCATTTTTAAATCCAACACCTCAGTATCTTGCTCAATTGTCCATGTTTGTTTATAAGGGTCGATTACGCTGCCTTTAGCTTTGTACTTAAGCTCTTTTGCTGTTTTTCCTTGGACGGCATAAATCCAACCGTTTTCCTTCCAGGAAACAAAATCAATGCGCGGATCGGCTTTTACCAGATTCGCAATGTCTCTTAACGATTGGCCCGCTTGAAGTGTATATACGTAAGCCATCGTTTCATTTACGGCTAGAACGATTTCCGTTTCTTGCTTAGCAGCTTCTCCCTGCCGCAGAACCTGATAGTCTACGAAAATAGAGGGCAGGTCGATAACCGGATTTTTTTCGGCAGGCAAAATTTGAGTCATTCCGCTATCCCCTGCGATTACAAAAATCGCTTTGCTTAAGGCTTTTTCAGGAGAACCGAATGTTTTTAATAAGGAGTTAAGCTGCCGATCCAGTTCCTTGACTCCTTTGATATCGTAAGGACCTGTCTTATGCAGCTTCTGATCCAAATCAGGCAGATAGACATATGAAAAATCCGGCAATTTATTTTCATTGATCAAGTACTGAATCATTTCAATGGAAAATGAATTATTTAGGCCCAAACGACTGGTCAAACCGTCAGACAGACTTTTAATGCCTTGAAGCGGATCGGATAAGGAACCTAAGGCAAAATAATCCGGTCCTTTTACTTTCACTTCGCTTGGCAAAGAGGTTGTGCCTTCTACCCACGGAGGAATCGAAAGCGTATGATCACTTATCCCCCGATAGATCAAACCGTTAATAGAACCGGATTTCAGCCCATGCTGCGCCAGCTCTTCATAGATGGTAGGCACTTGCGGATTCAGATGCTTCCCGTTTAAGTTGATTAATGCATCAAACAAGACCGGATCAACGCCATGCTTTATTACTTCCATCGGTCCGGTTCCGTAATTGATAACCTTCTTTTCGTCCGTAGAATACCAGGTCAGTCCCGGCACATGATGGCGATTTGGATATTGACCAGTAACTAGTGAGCTGTCAATGGTTACAGACATTGTGGGAAACGAGCTCACCATGTCCTTAAAATATTGGCCGTGTTCGATGAGGAATTGAAAAGTGGGAAGCTCATTTTGCCGAATGCCTTCATCAATCGCTCCAGACATTAAAGAATCAATAACCAGAAGGATGATTTTTTTCGACTGATCTCCTTTAATTGATTTTACGTGCATTAAATCTTGTTCCTTCGGTTTTGATTCCTGACTTTGGCATCCAAATGTAATGGCTAAAATAAAGATGATCAGCCCTAGCCGGCTCATTTTTTGTCTCAAGTTAACTCCACATCCTCGAAATGGTTTAGACGTCTTTTTATTTTTATATAGCTGAGTTGAATTGGTTTATTTTACCCATTTGCTCACTTCGTATCCTCCCAAAGTAAAACATCCAATCTGACTTGCTTATATTGAACAAAAAAAAGACCATTAATTAATGGTCTTTGCTGCTGTTTATTGAGCGTGCTAATGGCTATTCTTCCTGCTTATCGATCGTTATCGCTAGTGAAAACTCAATAACTGACCCATCATCATTATTAAAATCGATATACCACTCGCCTGCTTGTTCCAAACCAACCCACATTTCGCCGGCATATATAGTGCCAGGTGCAACTGAAGTTTCATATTTGTTGCCTAAGTCGGATTTGAGCCGGACTTTCAGCTTCTTTTTGCCTGTATTATTAACGTACAATTGCAGTAACTCCTTCTTGCCATCAGGGCGTGCTTAACCATTCGTCAGTCATATCCGCAGCATCAGACATTGCAGTCTGTTTCAGTTGCGCACTGTATAAGCCACAGTTCCTTCCTTGTAGAAATGTAAATTATTGTTGATATGCGATATTCGCATATGCTATAATTAATCAAATTAAAAGGCAATGAAACCTAGGGTTCAACCTCGTTCAAGAATGAGGTTGGGCCCTTTTTTTCATGCCTTTTATCTATTTTAAAGGAGCGATCAAACCATGCAATTAGACGTCATGTATCACAGAATGAAACAAAACTGGTCCTATGCTTACGATGAGAAAACGCTTCATATTCGCCTGCGCACAAAAAGGGATGATGTTGATACTGTCGTCCTACATTGTGGGGATAAGTATGGCTGGGATCATACGAATTCCTCCGTTCCCATGGCGATATTTGCGTCAGATGAACGATTCGATTACTGGGAAGCAGCTATTCAGCCGCGATACCGCAGAACCGTCTATTATTTTGAAATTCGCAACCAAGAGCAAGTCGTGTATATGCTCGAAAAAGGATTTTTTGATGAGGCCCCTGATGTTATTTATGAAGGATTGTTCGATTTCCCTTTCTTGAATCCTATCGATATTATTTCTCCTCCTGCATGGGTTAAAGATGCGGTATTTTATCAAATCTTCCCTGAACGCTTCGCTAATGGGGACAAAAGCAATGACCCAGAGGGTGTGTTGCCTTGGGGCGGAACTCCAACTCCTACTAACTATTTTGGCGGCGATTTGCAAGGCGTACTTGATCATTTGGATTACTTATCCAAGCTTGGCGTTAATGCCATCTATTTCAACCCATTATTCCAAGCCACTACGAATCATAAATACGACACGCAGGACTATTTCAAGGTTGATGCACATTTCGGTACAAATGAGAAGCTCAAAGAGCTGGTTGAAGCCTGTCACCAAAGAGGCATTCGCGTCGTGCTCGATGCGGTATTCAATCATTGCGGCAATACGTTCCCTGCGTTTGTTGATGTTGTCAAAAATGGACCTAAATCAAAATATGCCGATTGGTTCTTCATTCGCGAATGGCCGCTGGATGTGAAGGACGGCATCCCGACCTACGATACGTTTGGCTTTGAACCGATTATGCCGAAGCTGAATACTGAGAACCCAGAAGTACGGGATTATTTGCTTAGTATTGCTCGGTACTGGATCGAAGAAATTGGAATTGACGGCTGGCGGCTTGACGTGGCTAATGAAGTCGATCATCATTTCTGGCGTGAGTTCCGCAAAGCGGTTAAGGAGATCAATCCTGAGGCTTATATTTTGGGCGAAATTATGCATGATTCCATGGCGTGGCTGCAAGGCGATCAGTTTGATGCCGTTATGAACTATCCTTTCACAAACGCACTTTTAAATTTCTTTGCTCATTCTCGGATTGATGCAAAAGGCTTTGCTGATGCCATTCAGCGGCAGATTGCCAGCTACCCGCGCCAAGTCAATGAAACCTCCTTCAATTTACTCGGCAGCCACGACACGACTAGGCTGTTGACGTTGTGCCAAGGCAATAAAGATCGGTTTAAGCTTGCGTATTTGTTTGAATTAACGTTTGTTGGCGCTCCTTGTATCTACTACGGTGACGAGATCGGTATGGATGGCGAACATGATCCTCATAACCGCAAATGTATGGAGTGGGATGTCAACAAGCAAGATCAGAACTTGCTTACTTTCTTCCAAAACATTATCCATCTTCGTCTGAAGCATGAAGTGCTTCGTACAGGCAGCATCCGATTCTTGGCTCAAAGCAACAAGCAATTGCTTACCTACGAAAGAGAGAATGCCGATGAACGCTTCCTTATCGCGATTAATAATTCGAATGCTGTAGCAGCTTACTCACTTAGTGAGAGCAACGAATATGAATGGATCGATGCGCTTTCCGGTGAGTCTATCAAATCCGGTTCCAAGCAATTAAGATTGCCAGCTTTCGGATACTCGATTCTTAAAGCTAAGGTTAAAGTTAAAGCTAGCGTGTAATGATGGGATCGGCTTAAAATGAACAAGAAAAAGGTCGAGATCAGGGTGATAACCCTGGCTCGACCTTTTTTTCTCAACACGAAAACTAACCTACTATCCTACTCAACAAGTAAAAATAATCGCCTGATACGGCTGAAGCTTCACCTTATTCGCTGATAGAGCGGCAGATGATAGCTGTCCCTGCCTGAAATGGCTATCTATTCCCACCTTCCACGCCGCATCAACATGCCGGAAAGGCGCCAATGACAGCTCCACAGCCTGATCTCCACTCAGATTAAAGCAGCAAATCAGTCGTTCCTCTTCGTTCATATATCCATACACAACAACATGTTCTGGAGATTCGGCGACAAAAAACTTTTCTGCATTCATCAGATTTCGCTTAAGGCTTTTGAATTCATGAAGCTCAGATAACAACGGAATCATCGATTCCGACTTTGACCAATCAATTTGCATCCGGTTGAAGAACGCCCGCGGAATGTCAGCTCCATCTGTATTATCGCCTAATCCGCAATTCAGCGGCAGCTCTTCGTTCATTTCAAATCCAGTCGTAATATATGGAATAGCATTCGGCAAAAACCCATTAAACACAGCGATCATTCGCGCCAGCGCTACACCTCCCCTGCTCGTAATACGCGGGGTATCCGCCGTCTCTGCGCAGGCAAATACATGAATGGCAAGCTGCGGAAGCTCCTTCAAGTATGCGGTTAAGTTGTCTTTGGTAATGTCAGTCATAATGTTCCAGCCACTGCCGAGCATAATGTTATAACCCACTGCAGCCGCTTTCTGGTGATTGCGATTAAATAGATCCTCGCTAATGAGCAGCGCTTCCGGCTTGATTGATTTTACCACATCAAACATCTCATCAAGCAGCGGAACCGGCAGCACATGCCCAATATCGATGCGGAAGCCGTCAATGCCGTACGTGTTTAAATTGAAGCGCAGCCCTTCAATGAGCAAATCCCATAATTCACGGTTCGGCTTCTTTGCCGGGTAATAGTTGCATTTGATCGTATCAAATAATACATAAGGTGCTTGATCCGGTTTAATTAAATGCTCCACAAGCGGATTGTTATCCGCATACAAGCGCAGGAACGTAATGTCCGTCCATATCGGCTGAACATCATTGATCCAGTCCGAATGAGCAGGGGCCGTCGTAATCCCCATCTCCTCTTCAATTAAATGAAGCAGCTCCTCGCCTGTCTCTTGGGAACGATGCTTCAACTGCAACCAAAGCTCCTCATTCAGATCATTAGGCGGCAACGAAAATTTCGCTAAAAAAGCTGCCGTTTCTCCACTTCGATACACCGTCTCAAGCTTGTCCGGTTTGCATTCCTCGAAGAAATCAAGCTCAGGAATTGGCGGCGGCGCGAAGCCCTCCAAAGCTTCGTTGTGAATCCAATACACCCACTCAGGATGGTTACGAATCAAATCACTGTTTCTTGCAGTGACTCTAGGAATAAAGTCCACCGTCACTTTAATATCAAGGAGATGGCATGCTGCTACAAGCGCAGACATTTCATCATTAAGCGTTATTGAAGTCATATCATCCAACAATGGATCATGAAGATTTGGATCGAGTTCGAACATCGATTGTACGGCGTACGGTGATCCGATATCACCTTTTAAGTTAATTGTGCTGTACCGTGTCACCGGGAGCATGTACAAAATGTTGACGCCCATTTGCTTGAGCAGCGGAAGCAGCAGAATCATTTTTAGAAAAGTTCCAGACTCAATGTTTCCGTCATGATCAGTGTCCCAAGCAGTAGAATAACGAACAAGCGAGGAGTAGATTACACTTTCATCCAGATTGGTTGCTTCCTCCAAGCGGTAACGATGTGCTTCTCTGCCCAGCTGCTCCAAATGAGCATCCAGAAACGGATATGCTGCAACCAATATTTCACCTTGCTTCACCTCCAAAATATCCGCATAGCCACAAGTGTTCCAGACAGCTGGCAGCCATACTAGCGTTGTGTTATCACTAATGCGTGAGCGTATAAATGAAGAAATACGAGCCAGCGGGGACATGTCCTCTAGAACCATTGCTTCGGATGGATGATTATGCAGTTTCGTGTTCATTTCCACCTTCACCTTCCCCATCGTAAAAGATAATTTCGGTAAACTCTGTTTGATGATCTGTTGGCTCCCACGTTTTCGAAAATAAACCAACACTGATGACCGGCTCGCTTATTTTAAATGAACAAACTAGCTCCCAGTCCGCTTCACATTCATGCTTGACACGGAAATACAGCTCGTCACCACTTGCTTCGATGCACAATCGATGTTTTTCTTGCACATCCGGTCTAGCAAACAACTCGTAGTTGTCCGTTCTCTCCGGGTAAAATACACCAAGCAGCTTGCGCCGGGCATTGCCAAACATAATTTTGCTATGATCCTTGAACTTGACGATTAGACCGCTATGATAGCATGGGCCGTATTTGTTGCGATTTACTACAGTTGCTTCCATGCGGAATTGCTCCTTCGTCGGTGTTGCGAGTAGCTGAGGTGCTTCATCCTTCACGATCCACGTATCGTCGATTCGGGCTGTCGTATGAATCATGGTGAGGCTGTCCCTTTGCCTTACTCCGTTTTGTGCATTCAAATTGAATTCCGCAAAATTACCGATTCCCGCAGAAGCTTCCTCGTTTAACGACCGTTCATGCAAATTAGCTCCTGCCAGCAATTGCCGAAGTGTATGGAAAAACATCGTCTCCATCTGGGCTATCCGCGTTGCTTCTATTTTAAGGTCTTTCACCTCATACCTGCGATCAGCTACCCGATCAAATAGTGCCAGCCGGAATTGTTCCCATTCCTCGCCGATGGCAATGCTGAGCAAGCGCAATTCATCAATACCCGACTGTTCCACCTGCAAAGATTCCATGAAAGAAAATAATTGATCATAATAGACTGACTTATAGTTAGTCAATGGTATAAGCTTTGTAAGTCTGGATGTATCCCTGCGAACCTCGATTTCCTTCAGCATCTCTTCTTCTAAATAAAGGATAAGTGAGCTGTCCTGCGTCCAACGCTCCAGCAGCTCCAAATGCTCACATAATAATGAGCGCTTATCCATTGCTTCTTGCACGTCAGCCCGTTCTTCCAGCGATAACAAATACGGAATCGAACCTTCTGGGCACCAATGCTGTGCATAAAAGCGGCTCATGCTGACTAATTGCTCCGTCTGAATGACGAAGTCCTTATAAACCGGCAGCGCCCCTCCTTCAATATGCATATTGTCCAGCACATAAACAAGGTCACGCTTCGCGTCGTAGCCTTTTATAACAAAATAATGCGTATGCGGCTCGCCTAAATAATGATTGGAATAATAGAGCCCATACAAATCCCCGGGAACTAACATCCGCTGCCCGTTCCTCAGCCCTTCCTGCAATAATGCTCTTAGCTCATTAGCATCGTTGAAGGTGACTTTACTTATATCCAATTGAAAAGCTTCTTTCAGCTTTTTCTCATATAAATCCACAAAATCCGCATTCGGCTCCGCCTCACGTTCAAACGGACTTTCTTTCCACTTATCTGCAAAAAAGGTCATATAAAAATTGTAGCGGAACAGGAACAGCTCAAAATATCCGCGTTGAAACGACTCAAACAATATCGCCATCGGTTTCGTAAAGCAGTTAACCTGCTCCCAGCGATAGGCGTCACGATTCGTTGTTATCGCGCCATTAATGGTAATGGCGGAAGCTACCTCTTTGTTCACCGAAGTGTCTTGCCATGGCTCGAACACAAAAGCTCCATGCCGCTTTCGCAGCCGTTCCGCAAGTCCGCTCGCGGTTGGCTCGGCATATATATCCGATGCTTGTACCGGAATTCCGCGATCCTTCATAACAGAAATAACTTTTAATACATGAAGTGAATGCCCGCCTACTTCAAAGAAGCTGTCGGAATGACTAATATCATGTCCAGCCAAGATGGACAGCCAGCAATTCACAATCGTTCGCTCGAGCGAATGTTCGACAGCTGCTGCTCCCTCTTCCGTTTCGTCAGCTTCCGGCAGCGATACAGTCGCATGCGACGTTGTTAAACGCTTAGCAGCTTCTACGGACATTGCAACTTCTAACTTCACTACTTGGGTTTTTGATGTTTGCGATTCAGCCATTAAAGCTGCTTGAGCTTGCGATACTCCTGTCGTTTGCGGGTCTGGCAACGCTTTGCGATCCACTTTGCCATTTGGAGTAAGCGGCAATTGCTCCAATTGAATATATCGGGAAGGAAGCATATATCCCGGCAAATGTACCGCCAATTGACTTCTTAGCACAGAAGACTCAAGCGCCCGATTCACCTTCACATAAGCAATCAACTCTTGAATGCCACTTGGGCTGATCCATACAACGACAGCGGCCATATGAACCGCTTCAAGCATCATCAGACAGCTTTCAATCTCACCAAGCTCAATCCGATATCCACGAATTTTGACCTGCTGATCCATCCGGCCCAAATGCTGCAATTGCCCGTTTGGCAGCCATTTCGCCAGATCGCCTGTACGGTACAGCTTTTGCCCAGACTCGAACGGATGCGGCACAAACTTCTCATCCGTCAGCTCCGGCCGATTCCAATATCCCCTTGCTAAGCCATAACCCGAAATACAGAGCTCACCAGCCATGCCGATCGGCAGCAGCTCCTGATGTTCACCTAAAATATAAACGGAGGTATTGGCGATCGGTCGCCCAATCGTAATAGCTTCTTCGCTTGTTAGCTCCTGCATCGTAGACCAAACGGTCGTTTCTGTTGGTCCGTACATATTAAATAATCTTGCTTTTGTAATCTGCGTAAGCTGCTCACGCAGCACAGCCGGAAATGGTTCTCCGCCGAGCAACATATAGTTCAAACGGCCAAGTGCCTCTGCAGCTCCCTCATCCGCAAGCAATAACAGCATTCGGGATGGGGTCGTTTGCAGCCATTGTATCCGCTCGTTAACGATTAGCTTATTAAGCAAAGCGCCATCCACTTGCTCAGCCTCGTCTGCAATTACAATTTTCATGCCAAAAGCAAGGGGGGCTAACGTTTCCAATACAAAAATATCAAACGATATCGTCGTCACGCACAGCATGATTGCCCCTTCTTCAAACGGCAACTGTTCCTTCATCGCCGCTATGAAATTAATGAGGGAATGATGCTGAATCATTACGCCTTTTGGCTTTCCGGTAGATCCTGACGTATAGATCATATAGGCCAAATGGTCTGGTGTATTAACAAATGACAACTGGTTATTATAGCGATCACAGCCGTCTATCGATTCATCCAACGGCTCATCAATAGATACCTCTAGACATTTCATCCCTAGCTTTGCCATTGCCTTTTGCTGGCGAAGCCCTCGCTGAACAAGTATCGTCTGTGCGCCGCTATCCTCCAGCAAATAAGCAATTCGATCACGTGGATATGCAGGATCAATCGGCAAATAAGCGCCGCCCGATAGTAAGACGCCATAAATAGCGACGATCATCTCTATTGAACGATTCGCCATTATAGCAACGATACGATTAGGACCTACACCAGACTCACGCAATTTCCAAGCGATTTGATCCGCTCTTTTATTCAGCTCCGAGTACGTCATCTCTTGATCCTTAATTGCAAGAGCAATGGCGTCTGGCCTTTGCGCAGCCCCTTCCTTCAACCATTCCACAATTGACTTGTAACGCGGCAGCTCAAGCTTTGTCTCATTGAATGCATAGAGCTGCTGCCGCCTTTCATCCTCAAGAACAACAGATAAGGAACTTATTCGTTGCTCAGAGTTATTAAGCAATTGCCCTAATAGATGACGCAGCACAGCAATCGTTTTCCCAATTGACTCATCTGTAAACAGACTAGTCTTATATTGGATATCGATGGTATAGTCATTCTCGCCATTCCAATCATTGATGACAAATTGCAGCGCATTGCCCTGATTACCGCTATATATTTCGCGATGTTTTACAGCCATGCCATCCAGCTCTGTCAACAAAGTTGTATTAAACACGTTAACGGAAACTTGAAATACTTGCTCCAGACCAATCCTGCGCAGCTCAAGCTGCTGAACAAGCAGATCATAAGGATACTTCTGATGAGAGTGACTCCGCCGAATGATACGATTAAGTCTCTCAAAAAACGGAGATACCTGCTCAGTTGCATCCATCTGTACTCGCAATGGCATCGTACTGGTGAATACACCAAATATTTTCTTCTCCAATTTCCCTATGCGATTAAATACTGGCGTCCCGATGACGAGATCATCCCGCATAAGCGTTCGTTGCAAATAAAGCAGGACAAGCCCCGTCAGCATCGTATTTTCCGTACAGCCAAGCTTCTGCGCCAGCTTTCTGAGCGCCCCCGTATCTTCTTCCCCTAATCGGAATGATTGCCTCGCGCCTGCAATGTAGCTGCTGCTGTCCTCTGGGAACATCGGCTCTGGCAAATGCTGAAGACTTTCTTGCCAAAATAATCGATCACGCTCGGCGCGGCTGGAAGCCAAATACGTTTGCTCCTGATGTCGCCAGCTCAAATATCCGACAGCCTCTTCATCAGGAACATTCTCATCCTGCAGCAATAGCTGCTCATACCTCTTGCCAATACCATCAATAAATAATTGCAGAGACCAGCCATCCCCGATCATATGATGAAACAACGTCAAGAAACCGCAATGCTGCTCACTAATACGGAACATCGTAATCCGAAATAAGCAGCCGTCCATGAGGGGAATAGGCGTATTCTCCTCACGGTTTAACCATTGCTGCATGGCTTGCTCGGGATCATCTTCTACCGAGAAATCCATAAATGCTGTAACGTCTTCTGCAAGTCCACTCTGTATGAATTGCTTCAGCTCGCCGTCCTCCTGTACGAATCGAAGCCGAAACGCTTCATGCTGATGGAGAACCAAACGAATCGCATGCTCCAGCAACTTAAAATCCACTTCGCCCTCGATCAGGCTTAAACAGCCAACGACATGAATAGGGCTTGCTTCATACCGTTGCTCCACGTAACTAATCCGCTTCTGAGGATGTGTTAAAGGAACTAGCTGCACCTCATTTAACACAGATTCCACATTTAATCCCTCCTTTGCGCATCATGTTGGCGACATCTATGCAGATATGCTTTCCTCACTAGTCGTTAAATTCCGTACCCACTTACCTGAGCGGAGCCGCTGCCAGCCAATGACGAACCGAACTAGTTCTTCTAATGAGAGGAAAAAATATACCCAAAAAATCGGCTGCTTCCATACAACGGACAGCAGTAAGCCAAGCGGTACGCCGACCAGCCACGTAGCGGTCGATTCCATTGCAAAGACGAATTTGCTGTCGCCTCCACTTTGCAACACGCCTCCTGCCATAATCATATTGGCAACCTTCACCCAAATAAATGCTGCGAACACCCACAAAATATAAACGGAAAGCTGATCTGCTTCTGCGGATACCTGGAACAATTTCGTGTAAAGCGGCGCAATTAGAGCAATCACCACACCTAATACAAATGCGGCAGCAATACCAAACCGAATGAGCCGCTTAGCATATTGTTGCGCAATTACAGGTTCACCAGCTCCGAGCTTATTGCCAACCATAACAGCAGCAGCCCCGCTAATACCGGTCAATAGGCCAATCATTAATCCTTGCAACGGGAACGTAATCGTCATCGCTGTCATTTCAACAGTGCCCATGCGGCTGTAAATAATCGCATAAACCGCCTCACTTAAAACCCATACCAATTCAGTCAGTACAAGCGGATACATCGTAATGAGAAACTTGTTTGCGAGCGGCCTTGAAATGCTAAACAGCTCTTTAAGTGACGTGCCGCCAGGCAGCCGATATTTGTAGACGGACCCAATAATAAGCATGCTTTCAACTACACGTGAGATTAAGGTGGCATAAGCCGACCCTGCCAGCCCTAATTTCGGCAAGCCAAAATGACCAAAGATGAGCAAATAATTCAACACAATATTCAAAATGACCGTAAATAAACTAATATACATAGGAAACTTCACATGCCCTGTACTCCGCAGCATTGCAGAGTACAACATCGTCAGCATAGCTGGAACGAAGCTAATTGCAATAATTTGCAAATAAATACGCCCATTGCTAAGAATGCTGCTATCCTTCGTAAACAAGGACAATAACAAGTCTGGTTTGGCAATGATTATTGCCGCGAACACTAGCGATAATGCGAGACCAATAGCGAGTCCAAGGCCAAGCAGCTGCGAGATGCTTTTCCGATCCTTGCTGCCCCAATATTGCGCCACATAAATCGAAAGCGCACCAGCAAGGCCAGCTAATACAACCGATACAACGCTGTTAATTTTGCTCGCAATACCTACCGTTGCAATAGCGGTATCGCCAAGCTGTCCGACCATCACCTGATCCGTCATAAACAGCAATGACATCACTAAGCTTTGAAGCGTAATCGGAACAGCCAGCTGGAGAAGTGTTTTATAAAAACTATTACTTTCGGCTTTACCCATGTTCGTGCCTCATTCCTAAGAAGTTAACTTATCAGCTTATCCATTCATTCGCTGCTTCTGATCTTACATAACGCATTAACGTATAATTTCTTTTTATTTGAATATCTGCTACTTCAAATTTTTTCGTATACGACAAATCATTGTAGCCTTGGCCGTCTACGAGCGAAATGTTCGAGGCACCGCCGATAATGATTGGAAGCTGCATCAAAATAATTTCATCAACTAAATCAAGATCAAACACATGCCAGTTCAGCATGCCTCCCCCTTCTACCATCAAATGACGGAATCCATAATTCTTTTCTAGTAAAGGGAATAATTTTCCGAAATCGACAAGCTCTTGACCGCATACGATCACCTCTTTGCCCCGGCTCCGAATCCATTCCTTCTTCTCTTCGTCTGCTCCTTGCTCTGTCGTTATCATAATGGTACGTTCATCGTCCATAAAAATATTGCTGTCGAGCGGCAAATCCATCGTTCTTGTCGGCACGAGACGAACCGGATTTTTTCCCGTTTCATAACGATTCGTTAGAAAGGGATTGTCTGTGCAAATCGTATTTTTGCCGACCATTATCCCGTCCACTTGCCCACGAAAGCGATGAATGAACTCCATATCCTCCTGCGTAAACAATTGAAACAATTCCTTGCTTGAATACCCGCTTCCGAACGTTAATTTGCCATCAATGGACACTTGGCTGAACACTGTTACTTTCATTCATTTCATCCTCCCCATTTTTTTCATGCAAAAACTGCTCGATCTGCGCCACAACTTCCTCCGACACATCCACCATCTTGCGACAAGCGCCCTCAGCATTCCCCTGCTCTAGCTCCGCTAGACCTGCCTCCAAACCTACCCAAGCTGCAATCATGAACGGGCTGACCGGAATCGGTCTACTCGCGTTCGCCATCACCATTAAGTTTTGTCTGTTCGGGTCTGCTGTCGCTTGCAGCTTCTCCATCGCTCCCGTCCGTACAGGAATTCGTTGTGCCCGCTCTGCCCAAGCAAGCTGGCTCTCATCCTCCAGCAGGAACGCAGCAAACTTGCGAATATCGTCGCCAAGACTGGAGTTAATGGAATCGTTGGGGAAAATAAGTCCAATTGAAGAGGACATCGAAAAGGAAGCTTTGCCAGCAATCGCAGGCAAATGTGCAACTCCCAGCTCATCGCCCATCTCGCGCTGCAAGTAGTTGTAAATCCACTCGCCCGTAATAATTGCACTGATTTGTCCAGCTACAAACTGCTCCAGCAGCTCGGTCGCACCGTCAAAGCTCTTTAATACGCCTTTTTCTCGTTGACTTTGAACGTAGGCGATAGCCGCCTCCATCTCAGGGGTACCTAGACTCGGTTTATTGTTATGCATCGGCCAGCCGCCAAACGCTGTCAGCAACGGGATGAAGCTGTACGACTGCTTGATATCTATTCCAACAGGTGTAATTCCTTTGTCATTCAGCTCCGCAGAACGCTCGCTCCACTCCTGCCAATCCAGTGGCGGATTCGTATACAACCCGCGATTATAATACAAAGCTAGATGGTTGCCTGTCAGAATAGGCAATCCTGCTTGATAGCCGTCCACCAGCATCGATTGCAAAACATGCTCGCCAATAATCCCCTCATACCAAGCAAGCGGAACCGCAGACAACAAAGCACTTTCCTTGTATGACGCCATGTCTGAAGGGACGATTGCCATATGAGGCCCTTCTCCTGTCCGATAAATATGCTTTATTCGCTCCCCCAGCTCCGTAATGCTCATCGACTCCAGCCTAATGTGTACGCCATGCTGCTCCTCGAATTTTTCACATAGCTGCTCAAGCACTTCAATAGACGTATCTCCTTGCCCATCAAATTCATGCCAAATAACAAGCTCCGTCAATTCATCATCCCCTTGTCTTTAATCCATTTGTATCTCAAGGAATAAATACGGTTTTCATCGTTTCCTTCACTTGCCCGCTCTCTTGTGCTTTGCTTACGTTCAGCAGCTCCGCAATTGCTATTTCATGCTCATCAAGTCGGTACCTCTTCGTAACCATGCCGTCTAGCTCATTCAATTCCGAAGCAAGCTTTAGCGCGTCTTGAAACGTATTCAGATATTCACCTGCTCCAATCACCTTAATCCCTTGCTGCAAATAGCTCGTCGGTTTGAACGTATGCTGGAAGCCTGCGTGAATGCCAAACGGTACAATTCGGCCACCCCTGTCAACAAAACGTTCTGCGGAATGAAATTGATTGCCGACAGCATCAATAACAACGTCGAATTTACGCTCACCTAACCATTTGCTGACAATCGCTTCATTCAACAGCTCCGGGTGAATCGCAACGTCTGCGACAGAAGCTGCTTGCTGAAGACGGTGGGGATTCACCTCCGTAGCTGCTACGAAGCCAGCCCTTCTTTTGCCTACAATTTGACACAGCAGTCCCATTGGACCAGAGCCAAGCACGAGTACAGCATCGTCATTACGCACTTGCGCCTCATTGTAATTGTGCAGAACGCATGCCAAAGGCTCAATGAATACCGCTTGTTCCCAGGTCATATGATCCGGTATAAGATGTACAAACTGCTCATCCGTTACGAAAAAACGCGCAAACGTTCCTGACTCTGTGATGCCGGATACAGCCATTCCATCTCCATTTACCCCAGAGCATAAATGTGGTTTGTCCCTTCTGCAAAATCGGCATTGTCCGCAGCTTTTGTTCGGGTCAATGACTACCCGGTCGCCTACGCGCATGCTAGTAACCTCACTCCCGACTTCAACGACAACACCTGCCGCTTCATGCCCTCTAATGACGTCATAATCTCCCCTCTCCTTGCCTGCAGCCACAGCGAGATCTGTTCCGCATATTCCAGTCATCGCAATTTCAACCTTTACTTGCCAAGGTGATCCGATCTGAGGCTCCAGAGCGGTGATAAGCTCCAGCCTATTGCTCCGTGACCACACAATTGCTTCCATTCGATTACGCTCCTTTTCCAGTGTTGTGCACTGCGTTATGGGTCGTGTGACGTCGGAGCAGCCGATAACCAAATGCAGGCAGTTCCATCGCTAGCATCCCCGCTTTCGCAATCAGCACCTCGCCTGACCACACATCCACCCAATGCTCATCAGCATTCGTATCCTTTACCGAAACGGACAAAGCTGCGGCTTGCTCGGATACATTCATCGCTACGATAAAATGCTCGCTGTCATCCCATCGCTCATAAGCGATTTTGTGATCTCCCGCTTCCGCATGCAAAAACCGATATCCACCATAACGAAGTGCTGAATATTGCTTGCGCATAACGATCATTTGTTGATAGAACTCAAATAATTGGCTGTCTTGACGATCCTCATCCCAAATCATGCAGCGCCGATTATCTGGGTCATCTCCCCCGCTCATCCCAATCTCATCACCATAATAAATACACGGCGCACCGTAATACGTGAATTGAAACAATACGGCCTGCTTTAGCTGTTCCGTATTGCCTTGACACAGAGTCAGCATTCGCGCTGTATCATGACTCCCTAGCAACTGGAAGGACGCCTCCACTACTTGCAGCGGATAAGCAACCATTTGGGCGCTTACGGTATCAGCAAATTCCTTGCCATCGATTCGACGAGCAGCAAAAAACTGAATAGCGCTATAACGAACAGGGTAATCCATCACCGCATCCAGCTGGTCCCCTTGCAGCCAAGCCATCGCATCATGCATCATTTCACCAACCAAATACACATCCGGCTTAATCGCTTTTACCGAATCTCGAAACGTTCTCCAAAACCGATGATCAATTTCGTTCGCAACATCGAGCCTGAATCCGTCAATATCACATGTTTTTAGCCAAAACACTGCTATATTAACTAAATATTCAATCAATTCTGAATTTGACGTGTTGAACTTTGGTAAGTTAGCTTCGTAACCGAACGTTTCATACGCCGGTGCGTCGCTCTGCTTATTCCATTCATCCCTCCATATAAACCAGTCCGCATAAGGCGATAGCCGCTTATTTTTCATCACATCGACAAATGGCGGAAACGTATGTCCACTGTGATTGAACACAATATCAAGCAGCACTCGAATGCCTCGTTGATGGCACTCATCCACCAGCTTTTTTAACAATTCATTATCGCCAAACTGACGATCTACGTTATAATAATCTGCTGTATCATACTTATGATTCGTCTCCGCCTGGAACAATGGAGTAAAGTAAATACATGTAATGCCAAGCTTCGTCAAGTAATCCAACCGATCTAGAACACCTTGCAAATCACCGCCGAAAAAATTAAGTTTCGTAGATGTCTCTTCCCATTGCTCGGTCTGCACTGGATCGTTAGCATGATCACCATTAGCAAATCGATCAGGGAAAATTTGATACAATACAGCATCCTTCACCCAATCCGGTGGAGTGATCCTGTCCCTCTCATGTGCATAGGGGTATTCAAAATTACCAAAATCATATTCTGCCGCATATTCCTTGCACCAACGCTCCGCATAATACAGCGATTGATCTCCTGCATGCAGCAGAAACCGGTAGCTAAGCCTGCCGAATATGGGCTGTACTTGTACTTCCCAATAATCATAAAGTGCATCAGACAGCAGCTTGTACATATCAGCCTTTTGTTCTGTCTTGTACCAGTTATACTTGTCCCCATAACAGACCTGAACACTTTCGACATCATTTTTCATCGTCCGCAGCCTTAAATAAACGACATTTTGTTTATAAATAAACGCCCAATTTTGCTTGTGTCTATGGTACAGCGCCTCTACGTTCAATCCGTTCACCTCTTTCTTGAAACAAAAAAAAAGCACAACCTCGACTTAGCCGAGGTTGTACTTTTCAGTAGCATTGCCTGCATTTGAGATTGAGTATAGCATCAAAAAATTGTAAATTCAATATGTTATTTACTAAAAAAAAAATCCACACAGGCTATTGACAATCAACGCATTTCACTCATAAAATATTAGGCATAACACGAAGGTTTCCAAAATAAGGGCTATGCCTTTTTGAACCGTTATGCGGTTTAAGAACAACCCCGGATCTCTTTTTTAAGAGAACGCTCCGGGGTTGTTTTTGTTTTGGGAACAAAGTCAAATATGGGGGGGAATAATAACGGCTTCAAGCAACATCCAACAAATTGTAAGCGAATACAAAAAAAGAAAGGTGTGTTCTTAGTGGCTCAAAAAATTTCGAGACCCGTCATTTATCTACTATTTGCTCTATTGCTATCACTTGCCCTGCTTACGCCTATCGGCAGTAAATCTATTGTTGAGTCAGCACCAGCTACATCTGTTCAAAACAAACAAAACTTCTCTACGGATGTCATTTATCAGATCGTAACCGACCGTTTCTCTGACGGCAACGCAGCTAACAATCCGACAGGAAACGCTTTCTCTGCAGGATGTGCCAACATGCGCGTCTATTGCGGCGGAGACTGGGCTGGTATCGTAAACAAAATTAACGACAACTATTTTACCGATATGGGTATTACAGCACTTTGGATTTCACAGCCGGTTGAAAATATTTTTTCTGTTATCACAAACTCTGGTGTTCACAATACTCCCTATCATGGATATTGGGCACGCGATTTTAAAAAGACGAATCCTGCTTTTGGCAGCATGACGGATTTTCAAAATCTGATCAATGCAGCGCATGCCAAAAACATCAAAATCGTCATCGATTTTGCACCAAATCATACCTCGCCTGCATCAGAAGATGATCCTTCGTTTGCCGATAACGGCAGGCTTTACAATAATGGAACATTAGTTGCAGGCTACACAGGCGATACTAACGGCATCTTCCATCACAATTTAGGAACAAACTTCTCGTCCACAGAAGATGGCATTTACCGCAATTTGTACGATCTTGCCGATATTAGCCATAACAGCAACACAATCGATACTTACTTTAAAGATTCCATTAAGCTTTGGCTGGATATGGGAATTGACGGCATTCGTGTTGATGCAGTAAAACATATGCCTTTCGGCTGGCAGAAGAGCTGGATGTCTTATATTCATAATTACAAGCCTGTATTTACTTTCGGGGAATGGTTCCTTGGAACTAACGAAATTAGCCAAGAGAATTACAGCTTCGCTAATCATTCTGGCATGAGCTTGCTGGACTTTGAGTTCGGTCAGAAGGTACGCCAAGTGTTCCGCGACAATACAGCAAATATGTATAATTTGGACACTATGATCTCTGGCACTGCGTCTGCTTATACGCAAGTAGCCGATCAAGTTACTTTTATCGACAATCATGATTTAGACCGCTTCCAAGTAACAGGTGCATCCGGCCGCAAGCTGGAACAAGCGCTTGCATTCACTCTAACTTCACGCGGCGTTCCTGGTATCTACTACGGTACAGAACAATATTTGACAGGCAATGGCGATCCTAACAATCGCGGCATGATGAATTCCTTCAGCAAAACAACAACGGCATACAATGTCATTAAGAAGCTGGCGCCGCTTCGCAAATCGAACCCCGCAATGGCTTATGGTTCGACGCAGCAGCGCTGGATCAACAACGATGTATATGTTTATGAGCGCAAATTCGGCAACAATGTTGCTGTGGTTGCTATTAACCGTGGCGGCTCAAGTGCTTCCATCAACGGATTGCTTACTTCTTTGGCAGCAGGTACGTATGCCGATGTTCTTGGCGGAACGCTGAACGGCAACAGCATAACAGCTGCAAGCGGTGGTGCAGTTAATACCTTCTCACTTGCTGCAGGCGCAGTTGGTGTATGGCAATACACAGCAGCATCTGCTGCTCAAATCGGAAACTTCGGTCCAGAAATGGGCAAAGCAGGAAACACTGTAACAATCGACGGAACAGGCTTTGGCGCAACAAAAGGAACCGTATTTTTCGGAACAACTGCTGTAACTGGCGCTAATATCACTTCATGGGAAGATACACAAATTAAAGTTATCGTTCCAAGCGTAGCAGCGGGCAAATACAATGTGATGATCCGTACAGCAGCGTCTGTAGACAGCAATGCTGTTGCTAGCTACAACGTGCTTACAGGCACTCAGGTAACCGTTCGTTTCGTAGTAAACAACGCTACAACTGTCCCTGGCGAAGCCATTTATCTTGCTGGAAATGTAGCAGAACTTGGCGGATGGGATACGAATAAAGCGATTGGCCCTATGTACAATCAAGTCATCTATTCTTACCCAACTTGGTATTTTGATGTGAGTGTACCAGCAAATACGACTTTAGAATACAAGTACTTCAAGAAAAATGGTTCGACAGTCACTTTCCAAGGCGGAGCGAATAAGACATTCGTTACTCCAGCAAGCGGAGTTGCTACAGTTACAATTGGATGGTAATCGCTTAACATCCTAATCAACTAGAGCCGCAACAAAAATCCCGCAGGACTCATCTATTCAAGATGATGTTCCTTGCGGGATTATTTTTTTAAAGGGATTGACAGACCTTTGCCAACTGCCTTTATGAAGCTTTCCTTTAATGTCCAAAGGTCGTAAAAGTATGACAGCCCTCCCTCTTCTCCTTTTGCAACTAAATCAACGTATTCTTCTGGGGCAAAAAATCGTTTGGCTACGTCGTTCTCAATGGGGCGAACTTCTTCAATATCTATTCCGACTAGCCCTCCGTTCCCTACAATGGCAGCAACCCACGTTCCTGAATGAGAAAGATTGAAAGAAAAGCTCTGATCCAAAGCCAAGGTTGGCTTGCCATACGGATCGTATACAAAGGTTATCTCTTGATTCTCCACACGGTACTTCTCCATAATGATTGAACGAATTAATAGATCAGCCAACAACGCTCTATATGCATCAGTTTTCTGCTTAAACCGACAAATCCGCAGCTTTTTGTCCTCCGAAACAGCATTCAATAGCTTTGCAAACAGCTCAGGATCTATCTGCTGATCAGGAACTTGCAGTGCGTATACCTCTAACATGTTCTCCTCTTATGAATCAATAGCTTCAAGCTGTCCAGATTGGCGCAAATCGTTCCAGCGATAATAGTAAACACTCCTATTATCGACAACCAGGTAATGGTCTCCCCGTATAATAGAACCCCAAGTATGAGGGCAATTGTCGGTGAAATATAGAGCCAAGTAGCCGGAAAGATGGGATTTGTTTTGGCAATCAGCCAATAGAAAAGACTGTGTCCTACCATTGAACCGATAACAATCAAGTAGAGTAATGACCCGATTGCTTTTGTCGTTAACATGCTCTGGACGTCCACTTGTTCTGTAACCGATGACAGAATAAGAAGCAGCAGTCCTCCCCAAATCATCTGAACCGCGTTTAGGGCAATAGGCGATGCTTGCGGGAAACGTTGAATGACTTGTTTGGAATATAGGGTGCCTGATGCATAAAAGAGTTGTCCGAATAAAATAGCGATGCAGCCGTTAATCCACCATATATCATGTCCCAAGGTCAGGCGAGGCAGCAGCAAAATGACGATTCCTGCGAATCCAACCATACATCCGAATACGGAGCGTGCTGACGCCTTCTGCCGCATGACAAGAACTTGCAGCACGAGAATGATCATAGGTGCCGTAGCTGATAAAACTGCAGCGATACCGGATGAGACATATTGCTCGGCCCAGTACAAAGTCGCGAATGTCCCGAACGTCAGACCTATTCCAGTCAGTAACATTTCTTTGCGAATGAACAGAGATAAGCTTGCTTTTTTCTTCCATACCAGCCAAAGAAACAGTAGCAGACCCGCAGCAAAGAACCTTATTCCCGCTGAGAAGAACGGCGGCGTGGAAGCGTCAACCCCTATCTTTATGGCCAAAAAAGTCGTGCCAAAAATGAAACATATGAGCAAGTAATTGATAAAAATCATGGATGCTCCCCCCTCTTGCTACGTATCATACAACGCAATGAATAGAACAGATGTATAATAGCAGAACAGATGGCCGAAGCATGATATATAATAAACGCTAAGGGGGAGGAGAAATAATGAAGAAGGTACAATCATCCACGCATGTTACCAAGCTGCTTTTCAGAGAAGCATACGATTATATAATGACCAAGATAGAGCGTGGAGAGTTGAAAGCTCATGACAAGCTCCCTTCAATCAGGCTGCTCGCCCAAGATCTCAAGATACATCGGCTAACGGTATTTCGAGCCTATCAGTTATTGAAACAAAACGAGAAGGTCTATGTTAAGGAGAAATCAGGTTATTATGTAAGTCCAGACAATCCGAAAGAGGCTATATCCGAACCTATGGACATTAGCCCTCAAGCCTCTTCCAGCTTGCTCAAAAATTCCTTGTCAGAAATTCAACAGATACCTGTTACTTATCAATTCTCCCAATCACTAATCGATCCGAATTTGCTGCCAAATCTATATCTATCCGAATATGTGAAAAAAGTTTTTGATATTTATCCAAAATTAATGGGTACGTACTCTAGTGTACAAGGGGATGAAGAGCTTCGCGAGTTCCTTAGCCGCTACTTGATGCGAAATCACAGTCTTCAACTGACAGAAAGCGATCTGCTCATTACGACTGGCGGTCAACAAGCGATTGACTTAATAGCCAGGGTCTACATTAAACCCATGGATTACATCTTGGTAGAGAGACCTACTTATAGCGCTGCGCTCGATATTTTCCGCCAGCAAGGGGCACGGTTTCTCCCTGTCGACATTTACCCGAGCGGCTATGATTTGGAGAAAGTTGAAATGCTCATGAAACAATATCGCCCCCGTATTTTTTATATGAATCCTACCTTTCATAACCCGACAGGATATACGGTTCCTGCTGCCCAGCGTAAGCTGCTTGTTGAACTGGCTGAACGTTACCGCTGTTTGCTAATAGAAGATGATGCGATTCACGAAATGTATTTTGATCAGCCGCCTCCTCAGCCCTTTTTCTCATACGATACAGATGGGTGGGTTGTGTATCTCCGCAGCTTCAGTAAATATATATCGCCTGGTCTGCGCATTTGTGCCGTCATCGGTCGTCAGTCTGTCATAAAGCCGCTAATTATCGCAAAATCTTTGGCTGACAACGGCACTCCGCTGGTCAATCAGAAAATATTTTTGCATTATTTCGAGTCAGAACGGATGACACAGCACTTAGATAAGCTGCGCATCGCCCTCCAAATCAGAAAAGAAATTGTTGAGGAGGAACTGTCTGTTACCGGATGGAGCTGGATTAGTCCAAAAGGAGGCTTTAATTTGTGGCTGAAGCTTCCCGAAGCGCTTCCTGTGGATGAGCTTTTGAACGAAAGCATCCGGCAATCAATCTCTTTTATTCCCGGTATTATCTGTGATCCGCTCAGAGAAATGCGATCATGGATACGTTTCAGCTATTCGTTTGTAAATGAGGGGCAATTGCGAGATGGAGCAAGGCGTCTTGCAGATATCGCTCGGAGATACTAGGGTATTTTAAGAGACAAACAGAAAAGAATCTGTCCCAAAGCCTATCATGATTTCTTTCGTCCACCATTGAAAGAATTTCAACAAATGAATTTGTAATGAGAGGACTGTAGTTCCGTTATATTTGCGGTTTTGACCATTTAGGCGTATTAGGCGGACAGGAGATCCGTCCCTCTGGTATTATGGGTTTTTCTCACGTATGCTCACTCATTCGCAGGATTTCAAATCACTTAGAGTTGGTGATGAAGTTGGAGCTACAGGGGAACTCGCCCCAAA
>NZ_JBXBBJ010000032.1:0-50794 GCF_057221575.1 Paenibacillus sp. Y660
CGCCGTTTTGCAAGCCTTATTTCAGCATACTGGCCTAAGAATCTCTCCATGACCATGTGGCCGGTTTATTCAAACATAGATTCTCACAATTACCGGTTAATCTCATGAACTGCATAAGTCATGATGAATGATATTATTTACATACATTGTATCATTTAGTTTATGTTAGGTGTCTGTTTCGATATAATTAGTAAGCACATGAATGATAATGGAGGTTCTATGATGGGGAAAGCTGATCAGATTTACAGTGAATTAGTCACTGAAATTCTTCATAATGGGGATTGGGACAAAGATCAGAACATAAGGACAAAATGGGCAGATGGTACAGCAGCCTATACGAAAAGTTTGATATCCAAACAACTCCAATTTGATAATACTGAGGTTCCTATCCTTACAACAAAAAGAGTGCCGTGGAAGTCGGCCATACATGAGCTGTTGTGGTTTTATGTTAAGCGAACAAGCGATTGCACCTATCTGGATGAAAATAATGTGAAGATATGGAAAGAGTGGACAAACACGAATAATAATATCGGCAAGGCGTATGGTTATCAGCTAGGTAAGCCTATCATGCTGAAAGGTAAGATTACAAACCAAGTTCATCATTTAATTGATCAACTCATCCATAATCCTGCATCTAGAAGGCATGTCATATCCCTTTGGAACATTGATGATCTTGATCAAATGGAGCTTTTTCCATGTGTATGGAACAACCAATGGCTTATAAAACAAGGAGCACTCCATCTAGTGGTCAATGCAAGGTCAAACGATATCGGATTAGGAAACCCTTTTAATGTATTTCAATATTACGTTTTACAACGAATGATTGCCCAAGTAACGGGATATAAATTAGGAACATTTACGCTCAATATTAATGATGCTCATATTTATGAGAGACATATAGATCCGTTGAAGGAGCAGATTCAACGTCTTGCCTGCCCTGCGCCTGAGCTTTGGATAAATCCAAATATAAAAAGATTCGATGATTTTACGATTGATGATTTTGAATTAAAAAATTATGTGTATCATCCTTCCATCAAGATGGAGATTGCTATTTGAAATGCGGATACGGCAGGCTTCTATCGATGATGCCCCTGGCATTGCTCATGTTCATGTTGCTAGTTGGAAGACAACATATAAAGGAATGATTTCGGATGAATATTTGAACAATCTAAGCGTTGAAGAGCGCATAAATAATTGGAAATGGGTATTTCATCATTTGAATCCCGATGAAGCAATCTTCGTATTGGAAAATGACGCTGGAGAGATAGTCGGTTTCTCAAATGGCGGAAAGTGCAGAAGCGAACAATATAAATACGACGCAGAACTCTATTCCATATACTTGCTGAGAGAATACCAAGGAAATGGTTATGGAAAAGCATTGTTTTCTACTATCGTAAATCATTTGAGACAACATAACTATCGATCATTAATGGTATGGGTTTTAGCTGATAATCCCGAGACAACCTTTTATTCCAGATTAGGCGGCAAGGTTTTTGCGGAAAAGGATATCCAATTTGGCTACGGCCATTTGATCGAAATGGCATATGGATGGGATGACCTCTCAATAATATAAATTGTTCATTCGAAGGAAAGGAAGTGCTTTAAACGATGCCGCCCGATGGTGGGGTGATGACGTTGCAGGTGCATGCATAAACATTTCGAACAAGAATTTATCAGATGAGCTACCTCGGTGTCTTGGATCGCAGGTTTAAAAATTTAAACCGCGCGATTGACAATGAAAATGATAATTGTTATCATTAGTTGTCTTTGAGGTGAATGAGATTCACTTCAACAATAATAAGTTATTCAGGGGGAACGACCGTGTTTATTCGCAATAAGAAGAAATTTGTACTTGTACTTATGAGTTTGATGGTGATGTCGCTTTGGCTGGCTGCATGTGGAGGAAACAAGAACAATGAACCGGCTACTACTGAAGTACCACCTGCTGCAGAAACGCCTACTGAGCTTAAATTAACGGATGCACTTGGAAACGAAGTAACGATACCTGCAAACCCACAGCGCATTATCGCTTCATATTTGGAAGATCATCTTGTAGCTTTGGGAGTTAAGCCTGTTGCACAGTGGTCCGTTCAAAACGGTACGCAAGATTATTTAAAGGATTCACTCGATGGCATTCCTCCCATTCCATATGACCTTCCGTTTGAAGCGGTAACAAGCTTTAACCCTGATCTTATTCTAATAGGCGGCAATAGTGCGGTTGAGGGCGACAAATATGCGCAATATTCAAAGATAGCTCCTACCTATACACTTGGCGATGAAATTAACGCCGACTGGCGCAAATCATTGTTGAAAATCGGCGAGTTGCTAGGAAAGAGTGAAGATGCTCAAAAGGTTTTAGCTGACTATGAGCTTAAAGCAAAAGAAGCAAAAGAAAAACTTCAAAGTGCAGCAGCAGGCGAATCCGCCGCAGCGATTTGGCTAGTACAAAAGAGCTTCTTCGTCGTTAGCGATAAATTATCGAGCGGCGCTGTCCTTTACAATGACCTCGGTCTAACGGCTCCTGAAGTCGTGAAAGAAATCGCTGCAACCGGTACTGGCAACTGGAATGCTATTTCTCTAGAGAAGCTGGCAGAGCTGGATGCCGATCATATCTTCCTCATCAACAGCGATGTCGATTCTGGCTCTGAAGCATTGAAGGATCCGATCTGGCAAGCGATACCTGCAGTTAAAAATGGAAAGCTTTACGAATATCCAAATACGGCTAGCTGGTTATATTCGGGCGCTATTGCAAACTCACAAATCATCGATGATGTACTGGAGGGTATCGTAAAATAATTGGTGCTATGATGAACAATGGACTGTACCTGTATGCGATTGTCGCAAACGGGAACGGTCCTTTTTCCTGTGATCAACCTTCCGTCCCACGAGGAATAAATGTATAATCATGAGGATATCTCACTGGATAAGGAGGTGTGACCGATGACTTTTCAGATGAAGTGTACTGTACCTATACTTCGGATATTTGACGAAGAGAAGGCCAAAGATTTTTATTTTGATTTTTTGGAGTTCAAATGTGACTGGGAGCATCGCTTTGAGTCAGGCATGCCGCTTTATATGCAAATTTCGAATGGTGACTGCATCATCCATTTATCCGAGCATTACGGTGATTGTTCACCAGGCTCGGCTGTACGCATCCAGGTTGATGATGCCAAGGGGTTGCAGCAGTATTTGCTTGGAAAAAAATATAAATTCGCGAGGCCGGGCTTTGATGACGAATGGAATCAAGTGATCTTAACGGATCCGTTCGGCAATCGGCTTCATTTCTATACAGATAAAAAGAGTAATGATCAGTAATGTGGCTGATAGTATTGAAAAAATCAATAGAGCGGGGATCGGCACTTTGGACCAAGTGACGTTGAATAGGGCAAGGGAAGTGGCGATAGCTGCAGCATACGAAGCGGGACGGCTCACGCGCGAGAAGTTCGGAACACTGGATCACTATGAAGAGAAGGATGACCACGGCGAAATTGCAACGGAAGTCGATCATTTGGCTGAAGCTATTATTTTGAATAAAATTAGGCGTGTATTTCCAGACCACAAGATTCGATCAGAGGAATATGGCGAAAATGATGTGCAAAGCGATTGGATGTGGCTGGTTGATCCGCTAGACGGTACGAATAACTTTGCGATAGGCATGCCCTTGTTTGGCATATCGATAACGCTTGTATTTGAGAGAAATGTTGTTCTTGCGGTTATTTACGAGCCGATGACGGATCGGCTTTATGTTTCAAGCGAGAACGAAGGTACTTATTGCAATACGAAGCCAGTCAGTATAGGCGCTGCAAAAGCATTTAAAAAAGCAAGAGTAGGCTGGATTCAGGGTCATGCGGTTCAAAATGAACAGCAAGCCGTTAAGCTAAGACATTACATAGACGTCAATACGAAGAGGAGGATGCGCCTTTGGGCGCCAACGCTTCAATGGACGATGCTCGCAAGGGGCGATTTGGATGCCATAATCGTATATAACTCGGAAGGCGAGGATTTGTATTCGGGTGTTCTCATGGTGAAGGAAGCAGGAGGCGTCATCTTTGATTATGACGGTAATCCGTTTACTGGCATGAGCGGGCAGCCTTATTTGATCGCTTGCCATCCCGAGCATAAGTCTTATTTTATGAACATGATCAAAGAAGGCTTATCTTAAGTTGTATGAATTAATTATATGCATACAGATTTAGAATGCTGAGACAGAAGAGCGGTGAATGGGTTGGTCGAAGTAACGACGAGCATAATTATAAAGGCACCGATAGAACGCTGCTTCGACTTGGCGCGAGATATTGATGTACATACGAGAACAGTTTGGAAGCATACGCGTGAGCGAGCGGTAGCCGGAGTGACGACAGGCTGTATAGGAGCAGGTGAGTTGGTTACGTTTGAAGCGACGCATTTTGGAATTAGACAGCGGCTTACATCGAAAATAACAGATTTTAATGTTCCTTATTTATTCGTCGATGAAACGCAAAAAGGAGCATTCAAGAGCCTAAGGCATGTTCACACATTTGAAAAGCATGAGGAAGGCACGCTAATGACGGATACGCTGCGCTTCGAGGCCCCACTTGGCTGGCTTGGTTGGATAACGGAGCGCATGGTTTTAAAGGCATACATGACTAAGTTTTTGGAGCATCGCAATGAACAGCTAAAGCAATTGGCCGAGTTAAGCTAAAATTTGAATTCTTATTATTAATTAATGAATAATTTTTAAATTAGGCTTGGTTTTTGATTCATTAATTGTTTACAATGAACGAAAGCAGAAGGGGGAGTTATGACATGTCAAACATAAACAGAATGCTGCTTGACGTAGATACAGGCATCGATGACGCCTTAGCCATTTTATACGCGCTCTTATCTCCAGAGATAAAAGTAGAGGGCATCACGACCGGATTCGGAAATATTGATGTTGAACAAGCGACTGAAAATACATTGCGCGTCGTTCAAGTCGCGAATTGCGGGTATGAGGTTCCTGTTGCTAAAGGTGCTGCAGGGCCGCTTAAACGTGTGTTTCCTGGGTCTGTGTCCCATATCCATGGGCATAATGGAATTGGAGATGCGATTTTGCCGCAGTCTCCTCAGCAGCTGGAAACGGAAACTGCAGCACAGTTCATCGTTCGAAAAGTAAATGAGAGCCCTGGCGAGCTTACTCTGGTTACCGTAGGCAGACAGACGAATCTGGCTCTTGCTTTGCAGCTGGACCCTACGATTGAAACCAAAATCAAGAAGGTTGTCATTATGGGAGGCAGCGTATTCGTACCAGGAAATAGTACGCCTGTCAGCGAAGCTAATTTTTACGGCGATCCGGAAGCAGCTGCCATCGTATTCGAATCGCAGCTTCCGCTTACGATAGTAGGTCTTGACGTGACGCAGAAGACTCGGTTAAGCAAGCAGCATATGGCCTATTTGTCACGTGAGATTGCAGAGGACAAACGAGAAATTTTCGATTTTTTGAATGTTGCATTAGAGCCTTACTTTGATTTCTATGCGTTCTCGAACGAATTTGATGGGGAATGCGCGATGCATGATCCGTTAGCTGTTCTCGTTGCCATTAACCCGTCACTCGTCCAAATCGAAACGATGAATGCGGTAATCGATTGTGGGACAGGCTATACGGCTGGAATGATCATTACGGATCGCAGAGTGCGCTCAACTGTCGGTCGCCCCATTGATTTTTGCTTAGAAGTCGATCAAGAGAAAGCCATTGCGCAGCTATTATCCGTTTTTACTAAAGGGGAAAAATAACCATGGAGCAAAGGTACTCGCGTGAATCCAAATGCTACAAAACGGCAAGGGTATTTCCCCCAGACGTTAACAATCATAATACGTTATTTGGTGGTAAACTAATGGCTTACATTGACGACATTGCTTCCATTGCTGCAACCAAGCATTGCAGGCGATCAGTCGTGACAGCCTCAACGGATTCCGTCGATTTTCTCCAGCCCATTAGACCTTCGGATTCCGTATGCCTGGAGTCATTCGTAACATGGACAGGCCGTACTTCTGTTGAGGTTTTTGTTAAGGTGATTAAGGAAGATTTGTTAAGCGGAGAGCGCAAAGTTGCCGCAACGTCATTTTTGACGTTTGTCGCATTGGATGAGAATCGGAAGCCCATTCCCGTTCCGTTAGTCGTTCCAGAAACGGAAGAGGAGCTCAAGCTGTTCGAGACTGCTCCGCACCGCGCAGAAATGCGCAAGATTCGAAGAGATGAGAGCAAGAAGTTCGCTGGATTTTTGACTGTGAAGCAGCCTTGGGACTGATTTGCGATATAGCAGGGTAGGCTTGTGATACCATTTGAAAATAAATGAAGACTCCAGCCGTAATCATTACCTTGTTTACCTTGCGAGTCACCCCGGACAACATAATAGGGCGTCTCGAATTTCGTGTTTTTCGCTAATTGATGCCTAGTTATATGCATAAAGCGACGATCACCTCCAACATTAACCACAATATGAACTAATCAATCGTATAGTAACGGACAGGTACCTATTTGTTGTTTTATTTGCATGTTTTAGCAAAAAAAGGGTATTTTATTCGAAAAATCAAATGTGCATAGAAGACACTGCTGCTCGGAAGATATGTATCTGACATTAAACCATTTAACTTACAAGGAACAAATGTTCTCATGGTGTGAAGGGGAAGGCAGCCCACCTCCAGCTCTGATCGACAAGCTTGAGCGGAAAATTCAACAATTAAAAAAGGATAATCAAGCATGAGGTGGCAGCGAGCAGGAGTATTGGCAGTTCCAAATAAAGATATTCCTGCCGGCAAAGAGGTTGTCATTACAGCTTGGACGAAAACAATGGAGCTAACCGAAGCTCAACGCGGCCTGGCGCTAAAGAAGCCAGCACGTTGAAATTTTCTGCTATGATGAAGAGAAAATCGCCACTTTTAAATATAGCTATATCAATGAAGGGCCTGAGAAGATCCCTGCATCCATACGCGGTGGTGGCGGAACGATGTAAGAGGGGATTCGAAGTGAAAAGGGAGCTTTGAAATGAAAACGGAGCAATAAAAATAAACCGCGAGGTAATCGTTTGATTACTTCGCGGTTTATTCTTGTTGTTCAAGTGAGAAGGGAGTTCTCTATTTGATAACTCCGCATGCTATTCGATTTCCTGAGTTTCCAGATGGATCTGTCACATAATCATCCGCTTTTTCATGAATAATGATGGATGTTCCTTCAGGTTGAAATAACGAATTGGGTTTCCCATGTGCCAATGTTACGGTTTCACTAGTGATCATAGCTTTTACTTTACCATCTGCACCAACCTCAATGTTTGGCAAATCTCCATCATGGAAACCTTTTGGGTTATGGAAGCCATGTTGTTTGCTTTGAGGGTTGAGATGGGCGCCGGCAGTCGTGAAATCAGGGACATCGCATTTGCCTACAGCGTGGAAATGGATGCCATGGGTCCCTGGAGCAAGATTTTCAGCCTCAATGAGGATATGTACTTTATTAGCTTTTTGCGAGAGCTCCGCTGTACCTATCTGCTTCCCTTCACCATTGATGATATTTACGTGGACCGCATTTGCGCTCGCATGGTTCATTGCAGTTGCGAGAGTAAGAGCGGATATGATCAAACCGATTAACACCATTATTTTCTTCATATCATTCCTCCTGGTTTCTAATTAATGGGATTTCTATTTGTGGTCACCTACCTATTTTTAACAATAATTAATATTTTATGCGTTTAGCTATTCCTCCTCCAAAAGTAATTGGCGACTGTATTTGAGAGTATTTTATCCCTCTTTTATCCATTTTTGCTCTTGAGAAGAAAAGAGGGGATGGATTAAAGTGGAAATGTACGGGGCTTCTTGAGTGGATGATGATCATGACGGTATTATTTTGGATTTCTGAGAGAGGCGGTGGTTTAGGCTGCAGTATTTTTTCGGATAGCGTTTTGGCAACTGTATTGACAATTTAAGGAGGAATCTTATGAAGATTGTTTCGAACAGCCCATCGACTTTGAAGAAAATTTCAGCTATTTTGCTAATTGCAGTTTTAATCATCGCTTTAATGCCAGGAATGGCCAATGCAGCTGACCGAGGTGCTTGGGCGCCTAACACATCTTATGCCGTAAATGATACCGTAACTTATGGCGGAGCAAGCTATAAGTGCATACAAGCGCATACATCTTTAACAGGTTGGGAACCGTCTAACGTGCCTGCTTTATGGGGACTCGTCCAAGGAGGAGGAGGCGGCGATACGCAAGCGCCAACTGTTCCTTCAAATTTACGTGCAACCGGATCAACTACATCCAGCATATCGTTAGCCTGGAATGCATCAACTGATCAAGTCGGTGTTACTGGATACCATTTGTATCGGGCTTCTGCACTCGTTGGCAGTGTGTCAGGCAGTACATTGACCTTCACGGAAACGGGGTTAAGTGCAAGCACGACTTATACGTACACAGTCAAAGCGAAAGATGCGGCAGGCAATTTGTCCGCTGCCAGCAACTCTCTTAGCGTCGCTACCAAAAGCGGGGGAGGCGACACAATCGCTCCAACGGTTCCGAAAAATGTTAGCGTATCGGGAACAACATCGTCCAGCGTTACCTTATCTTGGACTGCATCTACCGATAATGTTGGAGTAACGGGGTATGACGTATACAGAGGAGGTTCATTGTCTGCGACAGCAACGGGTACAACGGCTACTGTAACAGGACTTGCAGCAAACACTACTTATTCTTTTACAGTGAAGGCGAAGGATGCCGCAGGCAATGCTTCAGCCGCAAGCTCAGCGGTTAGCGGCAAAACCAATAGCTCAGGCGGAGGAGGGTCACTGCCAAAACATATCCTCACAGGCTACTGGCAAAACTTCGTAAATGGCGCAACGAATCTCAAACTTAGCGCAGTGCCAAGTCAATATGATATCATTGTGGTGTCTTTTGCAGATATGGACATGTCCAAACCAGGCGGAGTCACTTTCAATGTAGATTCTTCATTGTCCTCGGCACTTGGAGGCTATACGAATGCCAATCTTATTAGCGATATTCAAGCTAAGCGTTCGCAAGGCAAGAAGGTTATCCTCGCTATTGGAGGGCAAAATGGCAACATTGATTTGAGCAGCTCGTCTCCGAATGTAGCCAATTTTGTAAACAGCATGTACAGCTTAATTACGCAGTTCGGCTTTGACGGCATTGATATCGATTTAGAAAATGGGATGAACGTTGCCAATTTAACTAGCGCAGTTCGTCAGCTTCAACAAAAAGTTGGACCAAGCTTCATCTTAACGATGGCTCCGCAAACGATTGATATGCAAAGTCAAAATACAACTTATATGCAGCTCTATAAGAACCTCAAGGATATTACGACGGTTATTAATGTACAGTACTACAATTCCGGCTGTATGCTCGGCCGTGATGGCGTATGTTATGCTCAAGGCACAGTTAATTTCTTAACAGCGTTGTCCGACTTGTCGCTGCAGTGGGTAGCGCCTTCGCAGCTTGGTCTTGGTCTTCCAGCTACGGCATCCGCAGCTGGTGGAGGTTATGTCAGTCCTACTGTCGTAAACAATGCGCTTAGCTGCTTAGCAACAGGGAATAATTGCGGAACGTATAAACCTGTTGCGAAATATGCGGATATTCGCGGCGCGATGACGTGGTCGATTAACTGGGATGCAAAAAGCAACTATGCTTTTGCAAACACGGTGAAGCCTTTCTTAACAAATATGCCATAATTTATAATATCGTCAACGTATGAAGAATTTAGGCGGCACATGGGATGATCATTGTGTCGCCTTTTATATGAGAAAATCGTGAGGAAGTAATTCCATGATTTCGTGAGGTTCATTTACTATAAAATCTGGATTGTAACTTTGAAGCAGCTCAATTGAATCATAACCCCAAGTAACGGCAATCATTTTTATGCCCACCCGTTTGCATGTATCTATATCTCTTAACTCATCACCAACGTAAATCATTTGTTCTTTGGATATATGATGTAATTTGAGGTAATTATTTATAACTCGATGTTTACCAAAAATATTATTCCCACTAAATATTGAACCAATCGTATCCGATAAATGATTCCGTTCTGAAAATGTCTTAATATTTTCGACGGTGTTAGATGAGATAATATCTGGTTTAAATCCGTTGGCCGATAAGGATGCAAATAAGTCGGAAATTCCTTTCACTGCAGATAACGTATGTACTTTATCCTTGTAACATCTCTTAATATCAAGAACAAGCTTTGGCAAATGAACAGCCGGAATATTTAGTTCTTTTATTCGATTTGGAATACTTAAGGAACTAAGATGAGGTACATGATGCTGCTCAATTCGTTTATAACCTCTTGCACCAGCTAATTCGTTATAGATCTCAATAGCAAGTGGTTTACTATTTACCATCGTTCCATCAAAATCAAATACAATTCGTACCATTCGCAGCTTCACCTCGTTGCAAATTTTTGTAGTGTAACCAGTAAACTAATTTCAGATCATTATCTCTTTCGCAGCTCAGGCAAGTCAATACTAGCTATTTGATCATTTCGATCGATAGGGGATCGGATCATGTGCGCATAAATAAAAGAGGCAGCCTTGGACTAATCGAGTCCAGGCTGCCTCTTTTTTCGAAATGAGCGAAAGCCATTTACAAGAATGAGAAAATGGATTTCAAAAGGCCGCGCTTCCTTGGCGAAGCCTGATGTTCGGCGATGGGAGCGGGGTGAATCACCTCGGGTGACAAATTGGTTTTGCTGCTTGAAATTTGTATCGTTTCTATGGATGCAGCTAGCTGTACGATCATTTGGCGCAGCTCCTCCAGTTCCTCGCGCTGCTGAAGCAACTGCACCGAGACGACTTCGTCGGCTTTCTGATCTAGCGAGCGCTCGATATCCTCGACACGGGTTAACAATTCCATTGACGGATTATGTGTGTGTACCGGAGTCTCATCGTGCAAAGTCTGATGCGGCTGCTTGTTAGTCATGAGAACAATGCGGTCCAACGTTTCGCCATGATCGATTCGGTCTTTAATGTGAATAAGCAGGTCAATTTCCTGCTCCGAGAATATATAGTGGCCAGACCGATCTTTTTGAAAAAAATCGGGAAAAGTGGAAGCCCAACGTTTGATAGTCGTTTGGCTGACAGAAAGCAGATCTGCGGCATCTTTCGTTTTCAAAATACCCATTTCGATCCCTCCGTTTCAGGTGTTCTGTTATGGATATTCGCTGTTGGTAAGAGACTCCCTGCACGGGTGACAAAGGAAGTGCTGATTCGATAAATAAAGTGTTAATACGAGCGAAAAGGCTATTGTAACCTGTTTTTTTTACGAATGGAACCAAATAAAGGGATAGTTTAATAAAAATACCGATGATCCAAAACAAGACAACCAAAACATCGACGTTCTGGATAAAGGTCCATTACAGAAATATGTACCTAGGTTCGCTTATGGCATTTTGGAGATTGTTTATCTAACTTGTTAAAAATGACTCGGGTACACGCCACAGGCCGACAGGGAGGAGGATCGGAGATTTTCTTGATGGAAACAAATATTAAGAGAGTGGCTTTCTTGATGGAATGTGGGAGCATAGGCACTGCGAGATGTGGGAGAGTTGATCACCATGAGTCCAAATGGAGATCCATAGTCGCAACCATACTTTACGGCTGTATCCACTTTTTACAGAAAATGTGAACATTTTAGAGTAAAGTGATTCTTCATAGAGGGAGGATAGTTATAAACAAAAAAACACCGGTGGTCGGTGTTTTTAGCTTCAGCAATATCAAATTGTTTATATCTTCAGGTATTCGGCTAATTGATCGAAGGTTCCGGTAAATCCGTTCTGAACGATCTCACGTGAAGAATTGAAGGTTTTATTCTCTTCCTCAGACGGGGACACGGGAACAATAATCGTTGTAAGAGTTGTTTTTCCATTGTCCTCGATGAACGTCATGGTATTCAAGGTTTCA
Source organism: Paenibacillus sp. Y660 (assembly GCF_057221575.1). Taxonomy (NCBI): domain Bacteria; kingdom Bacillati; phylum Bacillota; class Bacilli; order Caryophanales; family Paenibacillaceae; genus Paenibacillus; species Paenibacillus sp. Y660. The sequence continues at coordinate 11,915 of NZ_JBXBBJ010000032.1, forward strand.
AGTGGCCAATTTACGTCAAAGGGTGCACGTACAACGTTACCTTCCTCATCAGAAAAGAAACTGGTGTATACGATTTTCTCCGATGCAACAATTTCACTATATACAAATTTAACCCACATGATGTCGCCGTCAGCAGGTTTCTGGCTGTAGTGAAAGACACCGCCCGGCTGGAAATCTGCTTTCTCAACATGAAACGCCCAACCTTTTGGCCCCCACCAGTTCCGCAGATGTTGTGATTCAGTGAATGCCTTAAACACAAGTTCTCGTGGAGCGTTGAAAGTATAAGTAATTTCGATTTGAGTTGACATTGCGATTCCTCCAATAATCTTTTTTTGTATTCCTCTCATTTGCAGATCCTTCCACGTCTCCCGGGCATGGTGCAAAGGCAAGCTGCTTATCGTGGCAGTTGTGCTGATCATGACATTGGCTCCATTCCTATTATGAGGAAATACGAGGTTCGAGAAAGAAAAAGAGTCATTGGTGATGTTAGTGGGTCCCAGAGCTGGCCGGCGACCGGACCAAAAAAAACCAAAGAGACTACAAGATGAATTCTACTCAAAATGAACGCATTAATCAACGAATGGTTTCAAAACAAGCACGAAGAAATAGAGGCTAACACGATGGATAGAGGGAGTATACATTAATGAATTATTTTAGAAGACAACTCACGCTGTATGTGGATTTTATGGTAAAATGTTGAATTATTCAGACTGATATTGGATGGTGGCAGATCTAGTGTTTAGTTTAGCTGTGATACTCGTACTCTGTTCTGGTTGCCTTCATTCCATTTGGAATCTTTATACTAAAAGAAGCATAAATAAGAATGTTTTTCTTTGGTTTTGTCAACTTGTCGCAATTATCATATTTTTGCCGTGGGCTATAGTTGAATGGGATAGCAGCATAACGATTACTGGGTGTTGGGCAATATTTGCATCCATGTTCCTGCACGGACTGTATATCAAATTACTAGCTGCTACATATTCAGTAGGTGACTTGTCACAGGTTTATCCAATAATGCGAGGAACTAGCCCATTATTAGTACCACTTTTAGGAGTGACTTTACTTAACGAAAAGTTAACTACCTTTGGTTGGATAGGTGTAACCTGTATTGTTTTAGGAATCGTTTTGCTAAGTAACATAACACTCAAGAGTAATGAATTATCATCATTAAAGGCACCGTTATTGGCATTGGCAGTGGGGGTATGCATCGCTAGTTACATTGTTATTGATAAGATAGCATTAAACTATGTTTCACCGGTAGTTTTAAACGAAGCAACAAATATAGGAAATTTACTAGCTCTTTCATGGACAACTTTTAACTCCCAAGGCATACGAAAAGAACTCAACATCAACTGGAAGATCATTTTGTTTGGTGGGATTATAGCACCCGCTGGTTATCTATTGTTCTTGTTTGCCTTATCACTTGCCCCTGTAGCTCAGCTCGCTTCTATGAGAGAAATAGGAACAGTATTTGGTACGGTCATGGGAATAATTATTCTCCAAGAAAAACAAGGCACAAGACGGCTACTTACATCCATTTTAATTACGCTAGGAGTTATCATCGTAGGAGTATGGGGGTGATTTCCAAAAAGAATCAATTCATTTCTGAACATATTTTGTTACGCTAACTAAGGACGAGCGTTCAATTGTAATTTGACTGGCGTACGAGCAACGATAGTTTGTTCAACAACTGATCCTAATTAAAAGCATAGAAGGATGATGAGTAAAATGAAAGATAGTATTTATCAAGAGTGGCCATCCAACGAACATGCTAGATGGATCAAAATGGGGCATTTCTTCGGTAAGACACTAATGGATGAAGTTAAAGGGTATGCAAAAGGGAAAATTAATCCTAATTGCTCTTTAGAAGAAAAAGATGTTGCAGAAAAAGCTATCAGCGATACCTTGTATGGTTTAATGATGCTATTGGATGGAGTTATCGAAAGTACTATCGATAAGGATCATGGCGTTGAATTTGCATTGGTTGCAAGAGTATATGATCAAAATACTAGAGAATATTTAGAAGAAATCGAATTGGCCCCAGATGGTGATGGTTTGTGTATGGGGATTCACATGTGGGAAGATGGAGAGTTTGAATAGAGTTGGTGAAAAGCCAACGGTTAATGATAGCACCATGCACAAGGCTGCCGGCCAACCGACAGCCTTTATTGATGTAACAAGCAGGTGATCGCGGTGCGGCCGCCGCTTTAACTGTCGCCATATTTGGCGAGATACAGCGGGTACGAATGAAGATGAATGGCCCTGGCCTTGCGCTGGGACTCCTCCCGATACTCCGGCACCTGCTCAGCCTCGACATAATCAGCCAGCACGTCGATGACATCGTCGAGCAGCTTCGCCCGAAAATACAGTTCCAACCGTTTGACTGCCGCAGCACCTGCTCCTGCCAGTACTTTCTCTATCCATATCTGCCATGACGGATCATGCGTTAGTGGCCAAAGCAGTACCGAGTAGTCCATCGCCGCATCGCCTTGGCCGGAAAGGTCGTCCCAGTCGATGATCCGGAAACCGTCCCTGCCGCAAGTTAGTACGTTGTTGTCGTTAAGGTCGTTATGAACAACATCGACCGCAGGGAGTTGAAATGCAGGTGTCTGACGGACTGTTTCCCTCAACCTTCTGATCTCTTCCCCAAACCACGAAATCGCCTCGTCCGACACGAAATCCCTGAGCAGATCGCGTGACTTTCGGATTCCGTCGAGATCATCCGTAAACCGGGAAATATACTCGTCCTCGAATGCCTCCGCATAAGTACGCGTCTCAGCCTTAGGCAGCATTCCGCGAAGACGATCGTCGTGATGGAGCTTAGCGACGGTCGCTATGACACCTGTCATTGCGACCTCGGGATTCCGTACTTCCGCAAGTGGGGTCGCATCTTCGATATATTCGAAAACTAGGCCGTAGGGATATCCTGGCACGATCTCGCGGTCAATCGCATGAACCAGCTTGGGCGCGGCGTAGTGCTCAGCAAGATAATCGCTGACGCCTGCCCACTGCCGCAGCCGAGCGGCTTTGTCAGGTGGGGCTAGCTTAACGTGAAGCCGCGTGCGGTCGTCTGTCAAACGGATAGACAAATTGCCGAAGCCTCCGGGGTTATATATATATGACGCCTGGATCTTATTCGGGACTAAGCCAATTGCATCGGCGTTCGCCGATGCCCACTCGGCAATCATTCGTTCTGCTAGTTGTACCTGCATATCTACAATATGCCTCCTTGGCCAAAAACTTAATGGATTCATTATATTATCTTTTTATTTTTATTAGGTTTGAACCACAGAATCCTGTACTATATCAACTTTTACAAAAGTACCAATACTGGTTTCATGAGGACTTAAAAATTAATCATAGTTCAATTCGAAAGTTAATAAATGAATTGAAAATAGTTAAAGATCACACATACAAAGCAACTATTATCTCTGAACTTAAGAAGATAAGATTGTTTGAAGGAGCTAAAAATATGAAAAGGATTTATCAAAATATACTTCCGATCGAGTACATTCTAAAAAGTTTAATAAATGTTATAGATCAAAAGGAGACTGAAAAGATAAGTATTATCTCTATCTCGCGACGGGTAACGATAGCTCGCTAAACATTATGAACAAAGATAAGGCTACCGGCGAACGGCAGCCTTCATGATCCGCAAGATCAGGTCTTTCCAACTAATCAGCAATATTCCGGGTATAATATTCGATAATATCTTTGCGGCGAATAATACCGAGGAAGACGCGATCGGCGTCTACGACCGGAACGAAGTTCTGATCGGCCGCCAGCGTCAGCATATCGTCCAAATCGGCGCTGATCTCGACGCATTCGACTTTCAACCGCTTTTTGATGGAGACGACAGGAATTTCGTCCATCGTATCGAAGCCGAGGCCGGGTGTACCTTTCAGCTTCCATAATAAATCTCCCTCGGATAGCGTTCCGAAATATAAGCCGTTATCGTCCAAGATCGGAATGGCTGTATAATGGCTCGCCTCCAATTTATCCAAGGCTTCTTTCATATTAGAGGAAGTCATGAGGTAAGAGACCTTGTTCTTGGGATATAGAAACGATTTGATGTCCATTGAATCACGCTCCTTTGGTATATTAAAGCATATTTCGTCGCGAGGCGCATGTGGAAGTGACTGGGGGTACTATCTTAGCATTCGTCTTTTGGTTGTTGGAGCTGCCGGATCTCCTCCCGGAGCTTAACCCGTTGTTCGTACCGCTCGCGTATCTTCGGTTTTGCCTCTTCACGAGCCTTTTCGAGTCTCTCCTCTGCCAGGCGATCGAGCTGCAATTTTTGCTCGGGGCTGACCTTATACACAATCGAAGTTATGACCTCGGCTGTTTCAATTTTCGTTTTAGCTTTTTCCAGAGACTTTTTCTCCTTTTCCCAATTAGTCACTTTTCCCAGCTTCTCTCGTATTGGTAAGTTTTATGTCTTAATTGTATCATAGGATTAAGCAAATAAAGTCCTCAGAAAGTCATATTTTGTCCTTTGATAGGAGGGGACTGTATTTTGGCCAACATCTATCTCAACTAACTCGATACGATATGAGAAAAACGGTTTTCTCACTAACTAGTGATTTACGTATTAAGTGTGGATTATGAGGAGGGGTGGCACTTTTAGCTTCGTTAGGTTGGACCTTAACGTAGATGCAGGGCCATATCTTGCTGACCTGTCTCTTTTTTTGTATGAATGCAGCGAATATGAAAAAAAATTACGGACAAGTGAAAGCACCTAGAAACGGTGGCGCTCACTCTGTCCTTTTTTTCATGCCTATTGTATTGGAATTATCCAAGGCCTCACTTACTTAAAATCTTATAAGAAATTGTGGAAATTATAGAAATTTATACGATAGGGGGATGCTATTATTCAAATATAAATAAAGACGAGGTGATGATATGCAAGCGAAATTGGCAGCGGACGCCATTCCCCTCCCCAAAAAACGGAATTCATGGATAAGAACGATACAAAAGTATAAAGTGATGTACGCTCTCTTATTCCCGGCATTAGTTTACTTTGCCGTATTCAAATACATTCCTATGGCGGGAATCATTATTGCTTTTAAAAACTATAACCTAGCGTTGGGACTATGGGATAGCCCATGGGTGGGATTTAAAAATTTTACAGATTTTATGAACGGTGTTTATTTCTGGGACATCATGAGAAATACGATTATCATATCGCTGTATAAGCTTTTGTTCGGTTTCTCCGCTCCAATCGTACTTGCTTTGCTGCTCAATGAAGTTTATACCCAATGGTTTAAGAAGATCGTACAAACGATCACTTATTTGCCCCATTTTCTGTCTTGGGTCATTGTTTATGGAATGATGGTGGCATTATTAGCCCCAGGGGATGGTCTTTTTAACATGATTCTGAAGGAAATTGGTGTTCAACCCATCTCATTTCTAACGGAGCCTGCCTGGGGCAGACTGCTGATCATCTTATCTGAAATATGGAAGGATATTGGATGGGGAGCGATATTGTACCTTGCAGCGTTAGCAGGAATCGATCCAAGCTTATATGAAGCAGCTCGGATTGATGGCGCCTCCAAGTGGAGACAGCTATGGCATGTAACATTTCCCGGCATTCGAGGAGTCATAATTCTGATGCTGATCCTTAAATTAAGCCATATTCTGGATGCTGGCTTTGACCAAATATTTATGTTTGCCAACAGCTTTAACCAGGAGAAGGTCGACATTATCGACACATGGGTATACCGAGAAGGGTTGGAGCGCCTTAAGATTGGCTTGGCTACTGCTGTGGGATTGTTTAAAGCTGTCATCGGATTTGGTTTAGTTTTGGCTGCGAATAAGCTCGCCAAAAAATTCGATGGGCAAATTTGGTGAGGTGGTTTTCAAAATGATCAATTTGACAATCGGGGAAAAAGTCTGGCAAGCAGTCGTTTATTTTATTCTTATTTTGCTATCCCTACTTTGCTTACTTCCCTTTTTATATGTGGTTGCTGTTTCAGTGACGCCAGAATCGGAAGTGTTAAGAAGAGGAATTGTTATTATACCAGAATCCTTTACCTTTCTAGCCTATAAAGAAGTATTCATTTCTCATGGTATCGGGCAGGCGTATAAAATTACGTTGTTTCGAACGATTGTAGGCACTGTGCTTAATGTGTTTTTTACGGTAATAGCGGCTTATCCGTTATCCAAAAAATATTTGCCGGGACGAAGCCCATTTTTACTATTCATTGTCTTTACCATGATGTTTGGAGGAGGATTAATTCCGACTTATTTATTAATCCGCACTCTGGGATTGCTAGACAGTCCGTGGGTATTGATTATTCCACATCTCATTAGTGCATTTAATCTGGTGATCATTAAAGGCTTTTTCGAGCAATTGCCTGCTGAAATCGAGGAATCAGCGAGGGTAGACGGTGCAAGTGAGATACAGTCGTTATGGCGGATCATTTTACCCCTGTCCTTGCCCGTCCTTTCCACCATTTCCTTATTTTACGCAGTCGGCCATTGGAACAGTTATTTCGATGCTATTGTTTATATCAATGATTCCAACCTAATGCCGCTTCAAGTTATTTTGCGCAACATCCTGCTTAACGTCGCAACACAAAGCGCTGACTCGCTCGCCAATTCCGGAGCTGTTAGTACGTTCGCAGTGCAAATGGCTGCTGTTGTCGTGACTACGGTTCCGATTTTGATCGTTTACCCATTTATGCAAAAGCATTTTACCAAAGGTGTGCTCTTGGGATCGGTTAAAGGTTAAAAAGGCATTCCAACCTAAGTTATTACGGGGAAACCGTGATAATATATAAGCAAAGGGAGAGGTCAATATGCAGCGTAAAAAAATTTCATTTATTATTCTGGCAGCAGTAGTGGGTGTGGGAACGGTATTGTCAGGCTGTGGGGAACAAGGAGAAGTTAAATCGACAGCTTCAAGTAATTCGCAAGGCCAGCCTAGCCAGTTTGCAACCAAAATGAAAATCTCGATGTTTAACCAAGGCACTTTCAACGCTGCTGCTCCGCTTCCTCCCCGTGAAGAAGATATACAACGTCAAATGTTGGAAAAAGCAGTGAATATCGACTTGGAAATGATGATTCCTCAATCAGGGCAAGCAACGACTAAATTAAATACGCTTATTGCTGGCGGAGATATTCCAGATTTGATCTTCTTGAAGAGCCGAGCTGATCTCGCGCAATATTATGACCAAGGCGTTCTTGCGGATTTGACACCATACTTGGATCAATTTCCCGAATTGAAAAAGCGTTTTGGCAAAGACTCATGGGAAGCGATGTCCTATCTAGGAAAAACCATTGCCGTTCCAGGTTATGATAATGTAAACGGGATCAGTCGAAGCTTCTTCATCCGAAACGATTGGCTGACAAAGTTGAATATGAAAGTACCGACAACCTCTGACGAGCTGTTCGAAGTGATGAAAGCCTTTACAGATAAAGACCCTGACGGAAACGGCAAGAACGATACGTATGGGTTCATAGGCGGAATGAATAAAGAAGGCAATCTGCAAACCTACGGCTTTGATAGTTTGATGTGGATGTTTGGCGTCAATCCTCCCTCAGCCATTGAAGTGAAAGACAATGAACCAGTGTTCTTGTTTACCGATCCAAAAATGAAAGAAGCGCTCGCTTATATTAATAAAATGATGGAAGCCAAAGTTGTAGATCCAGACTGGGTGACGATGAATACGCCAGATTTGTTGGACCAAAAGTTATATAAGGGGAAAATCGGCTTCATGATACGGGATGCCCGCAGGCTGGAACCGGATGCTCAGCAGAAAATGAAAGAAACTAGCGGAGAGGTGCCGGAATGGATCGTCGTTCCTCCGATGAAAGGGCCTTACGGCGATCAAATCGTGGAGAGAAAATCGTTCCAAGGCAATTCATGGGCCATTTCCAAGAAAGCTGACAAGGACAAAATCATTCGAATCCTGTCTATGCTGGAATATCTCTTTACGGACAAAGAAGCATACCCGTATTTCGCATATGGCCTTAAAGGTATTCATTGGGATCTGGTGGACGGCAAGGTCAAAAACAAAACCCCCGATTTAACGAAAGAAATGAAAGAAAAATACTTGTGGGTCGATCATTATAGAATGCCGCGTCGTGGTGATGATGCCGAGTATTTCAGCTTCCAGAATCCAAAGACGACAGAAGCATTTAAGAATAATCAGCAATATGTGGCGCCTACTTTGCCCGGGAATTTATTGACTGCAGACCCGAGCGATACTTTGGCAGCTGACCGCCAACGCTTCATTAATGAAAGCTTGGTCAAATTTATGACTGGCAAAGACCCTCTAACCAACTGGGATCATTTCCTCAACACGTTGGAGACCAAGTTTGACATGCAGAAATATAAGGACACAGCAATCAAGCAATTTAAAGAAGCAGGTTTACTCAAGTAAATAAATAAATAAACAAAGAGAGTGGCGATAAGCAGCCCCTCTCTTTGTTGTCCTATGTTATTCTTAGTTTAATTTAGATTTAAAAGGAAGATGACCGATGCGAAGAAGAATCAGCTTGCCTTTAAAATTATTTTTTATCGTGTTGGCGTTTGTATTAAGCTGCCTAATCTTGATAAGCCAATTGTCCTATCGATATGTCCAAAAAGAAATAAGAACCAATGACATTTTTTACACAAACCAAATACTGGACAAGGTTGACCAATATTTGACGATTAATTTTTCCTCCTTCCAGACGATCTTGTTCTCGGTCGAAACATCGGTGAAAGCAAACATACATAATACGGAAGTGATTAAAAAGCAATTAAGAGAGCTGTATGAGCTCAATAGTAATTACGTCAGCAACATTTACTTGATCAAAAGCGATTTATCCATTCTAGGCGGTAGTACGCCTACTCGAATTTTCGATGAACCTCTATCTGACAGAAAACCTTTATTTGATGCGGCCGACAAGAACAGACGGACTACATTTGTCAGTGATCCTTATAAATCTAAGTATTCCGGTTGGACAGTTACGATGGTGCGATATTTGAACGGCTCTCCGTTTCCTATGGCCATCGCGGTAGATTTGGACCTTAATGCCATTGAAGAAACCTTGTTCAAGATTAATAAAAAAGAACAAATGAATTTGGCCCTCATCACCGCATCGGGTAAAATCATTGCCGGATTTTCTGAAAATAGAGGACCCCTGAATATTCAAGATCATACTTTTTCAATCGGGCAAATGTCAGCGGAACAAATTCTTGATACTACGGGAACAAGCCTTCAACTGCATACGAAAGCGGGCATGCCGGTCTCCATTCTGAAGAAACCGACGGAGAAATTCAATTGGTTCATCATCTCGATTAACGATGAATCTCGTATGGGAGCTGCGTTGTCCAGATTGGAAACCTATTATATCGGGCTTCTAGTTGCAGGCCTTCTATTAAGTCTGTTCATTTCGTTTTTTATTGCCAAATATATAAGGAATCCGCTCTATGATCTCAAGAAGAAAATGAAACGGGTGGAGCAGGGCGATTTGACAACGACAATTACCATTAACCGAAATGATGAATTCGGCGATCTTTCCCGAGCATTTGACCGTATGCTGCAGCAAATTGTGGAGCTGATTTGGCGAGCGGAGCTTCATAATGAACTTGAGCGGAAGCTGGAAATCCAAGTGCTGCAGTCTCAAATAAACCCTCATTTTCTATATAACACGCTTGGTTCTATCAGCAATGTCATACGTCTCGGACAAATAGAGAAAGTAGATGTGGTAATCGAGTCTCTTATTTCAATATTGGAATATGGGATAGCCGACGCTTCGGAGAAGGTTTCACTACGTCAGGAATTGCAAAATGTATCGGACTATATCGCGATCCAGAACATTCGTTATAACAGGCATTTCCGCTTGATTGAGAATATCGAAGAAGGGTTAATGGATTTTCCGGTGTTTCGAATGCTGCTGCAGCCCATTGTGGAGAATAGTATCTTCCATGGCTATAACGGAGGAGGGATCGAAGGCCCTATTACTATTCATGCGTACAGGGAGAGCGGCATCGTCATGATAGAAGTAGTTGATCAAGGCGAGGGAATTCCCACGGAAAAAATAAACCATATTTTAATTTCAGAACCGAGTGATTTGGAAGTAAAAAGGAAAAGAATCGGGTTAAATAATATTCATGGTCGAATAAGACTTCATTACGGGGAACAGTTCGGGCTGCAAATCATAAGCATACCTAAGGAAATAACCCGTGTCCGTGCCGTTTTCCCGGCAGGTTTGTTTAAAGGAGATGCATAATGTTGAGAGAGTACACCTGCTTCATCGTTGACGATGAAGATCTAATCATTCAAAGATTGGAACTGTTTTTTAGAGAGCTCTATCATAAGGAAAGGCGATTCCATCTAGTGGGTAAAGCGAATAATGGGCTGGAGGGGATAGAGGAGATCTTAAAGCTTAAGCCGGATATCGTGATATCCGATATCGTTATGCCGCGAATGGATGGGATTTCGATGATTGAGCAGTTAAAGCCGGAGCTGCCCCATACTCAATACATTCTTTTGACCGCCTATTCGTCTTTTGAATACGCACAGAGAGCTATTCATGCCAACGTATTGGAGTACATTGTTAAGGTTCCGCTCAGGGAAGCGGATTTGAATCGAGCTTTGGATAAGGCAGCCGGAATATTGGATGAGGTTATGAAAAAAGAAAAGGAATTACAATCTTTAAACGTGTCTGTTCTTGAAAATAAGTATAGAGTCCGCAAGCAATTTTTTAACGAGCTGATCAGAGGCGAAATACCTTCTCATCGGGCATCGGATTTTGCCAATCGTATGCAGTTTCATTTCTTTCAAGCCAACTATTGCTGTTTTATTGTTGAAATGAATCAGTATGAAAGTTTCCGAAGTGAATATTCTGCAGTTGACCAAAACATCTTGAAATATGCGATTACGAATGTAATCGAAGAAACGGTTATGAATTGTGGCAGCGGTTTAGCAACGGATTTATCCGATAATCGTTTTATTGGCTTTCTTTCCTGGGAAAATAATCGCAGTGATATGGATACGGAATTTGCTTGCCATACATTGGGTAATCAGATCGTCTCCCATTTGCATCAATATTTGAATCAAAGGGTATCCGTAGCTTTTGGCAGACCGCATCGAGGCTGGGATTCCATTAAACAAGCCTATATGGAAGCTAATAATGTGAGCGAGGATTTCTATTATCATGCAGAGAAAGTAGTCAAAACACCTGTGCATCGACTCCATTACCGTAATGACAGAAAGGAGGACTTTCAGCTGAAACTGGCTGATTTTGTCACTTGGGTGCAAAGAAAAGTTTCCAAGGAAGAGCTGGAGAAAGAAATCTCTGATTTAAACCAATTTGCTACGGAACATAAAATTCATAAGTCCATCATGGCACCTATGCTTCGAGACTTGTACAGAGACATTGCTGCGAAATTTAAATCGAGGAACACATTGACTACGGATGTTGCAGAGTTTCCCATACATTTTATGGCATTTCGGGAGCAGCTAGCGTACATTGCCGACTTCACATTCGAATATGTACACGCTGGCCAGCTTTTACATCGTGAAGAAATCATGAGAGCCATGCGGTTTATCGAGAAAAATCTGAAGCAGCGTTTAACGTTGGAGGCTATTGCCGAGGATGTGAATTTATCTCCTTCCTATTTTAGCAGCTTATTTAAAAAAACGATGAACGAAGGCGTTATCAGCTACATCAATCGCAAAAAAGTTCAATTGGCTCTTGAGCTGTTAAATGTTCAGGATTATTCTTTATTGGAATTGTGCGATGAAGTAGGGATTGTGAACGAAGGGTATTTTTGTAAATTATTTAAAGAATATACGGGTGATACACCCAAGCAATATCGGATAAAAATGACTCGGTATGAATCCAAATAAGGTTGCAAAAAAATGTATGAATTTTTCCCGAAATCATGTAAAAAAACGGGGATCAAAAGGTCTACCATGATAGATGTATCTAATCATGGAGGTTATCAAAAATGGAGATTATTAAAGCGGATGTAACCGTCGTAGGCGGCGGTATTGCTGGGCTATGCGCCTCCATTGCTGCCGCACGTCAAGGGCTGCAAGTTTCATTTATTAATGATCGGCCAGTTCTTGGGGGGAACGCCAGCAGCGAGGTCAGGGTTCATATCAACGGGTCAGCCTATCTCGGAAACAGTCCATCCTATTATGCGCGTGAAGGCGGGGTGGTGGAAGAGCTCAAGCTGAAGATTTTCCACTACAATCCGTTATATAACAAGAAGCTTATGCTTTCGCTTTCGGATACGGTCTTGTTGGATATGGTCTATGATGAGCCTAACATTTCTCTATTTCTGAATACATGCGTGCATGAAACGGGAATGGAGAACGGTAGAATCAAATGGGTGGAGGGCCTTCAACTCGCTTCCGAAAGAAAATTTCGTTTTGAAAGCCCTACCTACATCGATTGCTCCGGGGACGGGGTCGTCGGATATCAGGCAGGTGCTCTCTTCAGATGGGGGAGAGAAGCGAAGCATGAATACAAGGAAGACTTGGCTCCTGAAGTGGCGGACCATTACACCATGGGAGACACGATCCTTTTCCAAGCCCGTGACGTAGGATATCCCGTTCCGTACAAGAGGCCAGGCTTTGCCTATGATATTACGAAATTGGGCTTTTTCGATAGTATCAGAAAAGGTTTGAACCATCGGTCTTTTCCTAGAAAAATCAATGGGCTTGGCGGATTGTGGTGGCTGGAGTACGGCGGGCATATGGATGTTATCAAAAACAATGAAGACATCGCATTGGAGCTTAGGAAGTTGGTTTACGGGATTTGGGATTATATCAAAAATAGCGGCGAATTTGATGATGTGGACCATCTAATCTTGGATTATGTATGCCCAATTCCGGGAAAACGGGAATCGAGGCGGTTTATTGGGGATTACATGTTGTCTCAGAACGATCTCACAACAAAGCCGCATTTCGAAGATGCCGTATCCGTCGGGGGATGGTATATGGATTTGCATGCTGCTAAGGGCATCTATGATGAGGGACCGGCTACAGCATGGAATTTCGTGCCTGGATTGTACAATATTCCATTCCGCAGCTTATATTCCAAAAATATTCCCAATCTGATGTTCGCTGGTCGCAATATAAGTGCTACCCATGTTGCTTTCGGATCTACAAGGGTAATGGCAACCTGCGGTTGTATGGGGCAGGCGGTTGGAACGGCTGCTTCATTATGCTTGAAATATGAGGTAGACCCCGCAGCGATAGTCGAAGCTCATATGGGAGAACTGCAAGCGCTGTTGCTTCGAGACGGGCAAACGATTGTAGGGCTTCAAGAGGAATTGGATCCTTACTTCGCTGACGGATTAAGTATTCGTGCCTCGTCTCAGCGCAGCTATGCCAATCCTCATCCAACCGAAGAGATTCCCTTGGAGAAAGGCTTATGCTTGGTCTTGCCGATTCATACATCCGAGGCGGAAAGCGTACGGATCAAAGTTAAAAATGTTTCCGAGCATTCGGAAACGCTGCATGTGAAGCTGTTTGGCGGGGAACGGAAGGAAAACTACATTCCCGCCTGCGAGTTGAAAGATTACCGCTTGGCTATTGCAGCCGGTCATGACGACTGGATCACGCTGGACTTGGGCTGCAAGAAGCCGGCGGACGACAAAATTTACATCGTACTAGAAGGCACAGCTAGCATTGCCGTATACAGCAATGAAGAGAAAATGACTGGAGCGGTTAGCTTCCATTATAGGCCGGAAGAGCCGTCCAGGCTGAAGAAATTCAATAAGAGCATTTGCTTTAAGGACCTTCTGCCATCCCAGAATATGTATCATCCTGAGAATGTCGTCAATGGCTATTCCAGACCTTATGGCCTGCCGAACGGCTGGATTTCTGAACGTACGGAAAGACAGGAATGGTTGGAATTGTTGTTTGCAAGCCCCAAAAATCTGGACGAAATCCATCTTGTTTTCAATTCGCAGCTGGATTTGGAGCATTTCGACGATCCTATCGAGCCACTTATCCTAGATTATGATGTGACCTTGACCTTAGAAGACGGAACCGAGAGAGAAATGAAAATCCGTGGGAATTATCTTACGTTGAATAAACATAAGGTGGATGCGAAATGTGTAACCCGAATCCGTTTTGATTTCTGTGCAACTTATGGTTCGCCTTATTTTGAAGTGTTTGCTGTGAAATTGTTTGCTCCTAAAAACGATAAGTGAGGTCAGGTGAAGTCGCGATGAAGGAATTATTCCCTCGAAGAGGGCTGCCTAATGTCATTCAGAAGCTGGAAAATGGGGAAACCGTGACAATCGTTTATTTCGGCGGCAGTAATACCCGTTCTGATGGATACAGGGTCATGACGGCGGATTGGCTTCGTGAGCAATATCCCATGGCGGATATCCGCTCTGTGAATGCAGGCATTTCTGGGACAGGATCGGATTTGGGCTGCGCCCGTTTGGAAACAGATGTACTGCGTCATCAGCCTGATCTAGTGTTTGTTGAATTTGTCGGCAACGATGGCGGAGATTTCAATTCCAAGGCGCGGATCGAAGGAATCGTCCGTCAAATCCGCAAGCGGAGCCGGTTTACCGATATCCTCTTCGTCTATACGCTGAAGGAGCGGGATGTGGCCCTATTTCAGTCCGGGGAATACCAGAAGGGAGCTCTTATGCAGGAGGCTGTGGCCGACTATTACGGCATTCCTTCGATTCATCTGGGTGTAGCGGTCAGTCACTTGGTGTCGGAGGGAAAGCTCGTTTTTACCGCAAAGGAAGACGTGTCCATTCCCGGAGCAGTTGTTTTTACGCATGATTCGATCCATCCGACCATTCCCGAAGGACATCAGATTTACACGGATACCATCACCCGGTCGTTTGAAAAAATTAGCGAACTTCGAGGTCGCGTGGGAAGAGTCGAGCATAACTTGCCTCAGGACCCTTTGGTCCCGGACAATCCATGGGAATACGCCGCTATGCTGCCGCTGGAAGGCCATGCCGATTTTTCGGCAGGATGGTCCTATATGACCCCCGATGATTTCGCTTTGGTCCGCGAGTACAATTGGTTGTTCCCCGGTCTATGGCGAGCAGTCGATCCCGGAGAGGCGATCTCGGTGCAGTTCAAAGGCACTCACATCGGGCTGTTCGATATCGGGGGGCCTGATTCCGGCAGATTGAAGGTGACGGTTGATGGAGGGGAACCCTTCCTTGTCGATCGATTCACAACATACAACGATCATAATCGGAATCAGTATGTTTTCTTGCCGGAGCTCCCGAATGGGAACCATACGGTTCGCTTCGAACTCGATACCGAGAAGACAGACAAAGCGGCAGTGTTTGAGGCATGCAACAATGAACGAAGTATGGAGCATGTTCGGCAGCATCCGGATTGGTACGATCAAACCGTTATCCAGCTTGGGAAGTTGTTGTTGGTGCAGCCTCCATTATAATTGATAATTAGGCTTTATCTACTTGGAAGACCTACATCGTATCTGACTGCTGTTGAGCATTCAGATACGATGTAGGTTTCTTTTTTTACTTAAAATCTTATAAGAAATTGATGAAATTAAAGAAATTTCACGATTATGTGACATGCTATGATGAAAATGACAGAGGGGATTAACCAGACGGATACAGATAATTGCTTCTTTACGATCATTCGAACAAAGGAGGTTAATATTATTTTGTAAGCGCTGTCAAAGTATAGAGAGGATGTGAGTTGTATGATAAAAAGGAAGCTGTTTTTGTTAATCGTTTTCATCATGACGATGATAGTTCCTTTAAGCCTATTCGGAATAGGGACCGCTAATGCGGAGACCTTGCCGTATAAGACGATCATCATCGATGACGGGAGCATCACGATCGATGGTGTTGTGACCCCTGATCCGGATAACGCGAATAACGGATACTCGGCTCCGAATTGGACCACAAGTACAGCGGTGAAAGGGTATGATCATTCCAGTTCCAAATATACGAGTACAGCAGGTAGAACCGTATCATGGAATCCACGATTGGAAGCAGGAACGGCAAAAATATCGTTGTACAAGCTTAACTGGGAGGACAAAGCGGATAACAATGTAAAAATCGAAATCGTTCATAACGGGATAACGGATGTTCTTTTTATGGATTTGAGACCTTCATCCGGTGCGCCTCCGGGATGGGTTGATTTGGGAGAGTACTATTTTTCCGGGGTTGGTGAAGAATTCGTTAAATTGACTCGGTCTACCAGCACCACCAGTACGATACTTACTCGTGCTGATGCAGTCAAGTTCGAAGGGAATATTCAGCAAAAAGAGCCTCATAAGACGATCATCATTGATGATGGAAGCATCACGATTGAGGGTGTCGTCACCACCGATGTAAATAACGCGAATAACGGGTACTCCGCTCCTTATTGGACCACAAGTACGGGAGTGAAGGGATATCATAATTCCAGTTCCCAATATACCGATGCTGTGGGAAGAAGCATCACATGGAATCCGCGATTGGAAGCAGGGACGGCGAGAATTTCGTTCAACAAGCTAAATTGGGCGGATAAAGCAGATAGTAATGTGAAAATCGAAATTGTTCACAACGGGATTACGGATGTCATGTTTATGGATCTGAGGCCTTCGTCAGGCCCATCGGTCGGATGGGTTGATTTAGGGTCCTATTATTTCAGCGGTGATGATAGTGAATTTGTCAGGCTGACTCGAACGCAACCTACGACCGGAACGATCATTACGCGGGCCGATGCGGTCAAGTTCGAAGGGAATATTCGGCAGCAAGCTCCGCCGTTGCCTCCGCTGCGCAGCCGTACATTGGCGAATCTCAGTTATACGGAAAAAGGCAGCATCGAGAATGCTGGCTATAAGGCGACCTTCTATGAAGCTGCTTGGGATGGAGGCAAATCCATCGTTCGTGATATGTTCTACAAGGACACGGATTCGGGGAACTGGGTGCCTGTCAATAATGTGGCGGAAAGACTTGAAGAACAATGGGTCTTATTGGATGGGAATGCGGGAAGTCGAACCAATTACTACGATACGATGAACAAACGCTGGATTACATTCGACGAGATCGAATTCCCTGACAGCCACACGGCGTTATTAACGGATTCTTCACATGGAAGCGAATACGATTTACAAGTGAACTGGTCCATGTCAGGGGATAAACCTGATGTTTCCTTCGCCTTTACACCTCGACGGGATGGCAATTATGTGATCGGCTATCAGTCTTTCACAACAGAGCAAATCTCTGGCGTCAATGAAGTGTTAAATGGTTTCAGGTCGCATGCAAAAATGGTAGGTTCGGTGGAATCAACAAGTTTAAGGGAGCTGAGCGCTCCGATGAGTCTGGTTGAAAAGAACGACGGCGCGGGAAACGCTTTTTCATATGGCGTATTTGTACCGTCGGAAGAGCTTCCAATCGAGTTTGAACCGACGGGTGGCGTTTCCAAACAACGGCTTGGCATGAGTCTTGTCAACAACGAAGGCAGCGTGCAGCCGATCCTTTATGCTCCTCAGCTAGGAGCTTATTCGCAAATGACCGCAGAAAGCACCTATCAATTTCATATGGGGCTAATCGCTGAAAACAGCAGTCTATATGAGGTCTACGAGGATATTCTCCGCAGTGAATACGGTTATTCGGCATACCGGGAAAATGTCGCCGATCAGTCGCTTACTGACGCGATGTTCAATATGATCGATCTGCTTAAGATAGAGCCGCAGGGGGACGACTCTGTTAATTATGTCCCGTCACCTAGCGGGTGGTGGAGCCGTGCAAAGGGCTTTATTGATATCGAGAACGAGGATAGCGTTCGAACAACATCGAATGCGGTTCTTCTGGGGGCTTACTATTTGACCGGGGATGACCAGCTTTACGATACGAGAGCGCTGCCGTCCATCCAGTATGGTGTATCTCGAAATGGTATCGGTTGGTCGCCGACGCAGAAGAAAGTATACGGCGTGCCTTCGTTATGGAAAATGGCAACCTTGCCGTTCGATTTTTCAAGCGTATCCGCTGTCAATCAAATGATGGGTACTTCGGCAGGAATTGAGGCGCTGGCGCAGGAAGAGTACCTTGTGCGTGATCCTGACCAGAAAGATCGGGGGCCTGTCATTCAGCCCCTAATGATGTATCGTATGACGGGAGATGCGCAGTATTTACAGGCTGCCAAGGCTGCAGCTGACAGCTATATCATTCAACATATCGATACTCCTGAAACCGTGAATGTGAATAAAAATGAGTTTATTTATTATTATAGCAAGCTGTGGATGGAGATCTTGGAGCTTTACGAGGAAACGAAGGATCCCAAATACTTGAATGCCGCGTACAAGGAAGCCAAACAGTACGCCACGATGTTTGTTGCTCGTCCGGTACCTGAAGGCACGGTTACGATTCCGCAGCCGATGACGTATAATTACGCGGAGTCGTTCCACTGGCCGGAAAGTGGTAAATACGATTATCCTAGAAGCAAGCTCCCTGAAGACGTAGCCGGAGGCGTACAAGCGGAAAGTTGGCTTGTTTCACCCAACGGGTTGACATTTGAGGCGGGAAGTACAACTGGCTATTATCGGATGAATGCGCAGGAGGCTCCTTTCATGCTGAGATTGTCGCTCTATACAGGCGATAAACTGCTGCAGGATATCGCTCATAATGCGGTCATCGGACGATATTCCAGCTATCCAGGTTATTACTACAAGGGCTTCGCCATTAGTCAATTGGAGCCGGAATTTCCTCTGGAAGGTCCTAGCGGGGCTACATCCATCTATTATCACCATATGCCTGCGCAGCTCGGGCAAACGATGGATTATCTGATCAGCGAACAAACGCTGAAATCGAATGGGAGTATTTCATTCCCTTCCGTATTCGAAACTAATTTTTTATGGTTCAAATATCATCTCTATGGGAATAAACCAGGTCATTTTTACGGCAATTCCGACGTTTGGCTCTGGATGCCCAAGGGGATTATCCAGACCAATCATCCTCAATTGAACTGGATAACGGGAGAGAGCGGAAATAAATTCTACATCGGATTAAGCAACGAATCAACAGCTGAAGTACAGACTCCGATCGAATTGAATGCGCAAATCATTGGGTTCAACCCGGCTCAAGATTATACCGTAACCATCATTCGCGATAATGGCACACCAGAGCAAGCAGTTATGAGTGGCGGAATCATTAACGCCACAGTCTCAAGCAAGGGAATAACCGCTATCATTGTGGAGGGGCTGGATATCTCTGTGCCGCTGCACAAGGTCAGAACTGCCGATACATCGGATGCAAGCTATTTCTTCGATATCCACAGTCCAATTGATGCTGTTAAAGGCATGCTAATCGTCAAGCCCGACGAAACGTCTTACGATGCTTACGTGCAGGCAAAAACGACGAAACCAGCGACGATCCATTACTCCTTGGATGGCGGGGCCACGTACACAACCGTTCCAGATACGATATATCCGATGGAATGGTCGATACGGGTAAATGATTTATCCCAAACCTTCACTTATTATGTGGAATCGGACGAAAAACAGACCCGCAAGCGGACGCTATATCTGCCTGATCAGGTAACGGCAACTCCGGTCCAACCGGATTGGCAGGATGGAGCATCCATCATTGTGGATAATACAGAGGCGGATACAGAAGGCGTCTGGATACGAGATACAACGGCCAATGACTATTACTACGATAATTATGTATATGCGAAATCAACTTCCGGCACAGCGACAAGCAAGATTCACTGGCGGCCGGAACTGCCCGGAAGTGTCACTTATAGCGTGTATTACAAGCTTCCGCAAATAACCGCCACAAGCGAAAATTGGGCAACGAATGCCTCTTTTACCGTTTATTATAGCGGGGGCTCCGAGACAGTTAGCGTTGATGAGACAACGGCCAATGGGACGTGGGTGTTCCTGGGAGCTTATCCTTTTGCAGCAGGCGATAGCGGGTATGTCGAATTAACCAATAAGGCCAACAAGTCACGGGTAGTTGCCGATGCAATGATGTGGGTGGACCCTAATAGGACGCCGCAATTGGAGTCTGTGGCCATCATGTCGGATCGGGACGAATTGCAAATGACTCAAACGGCTCAACTGAGCGTAACCGGTTATTTGGATAACGGCCTGATCGGTGATTTGTCACATGCAAACTTGCAGTATTTCGTTGATAGAACCGAACTGGCTGAAGTAGACAGTAACGGTTTGTTGACCCTTCAAAGCCTCGATGGGGAAACAGATCACATCGAGGTGTGGGCCACTGTAACGATTGACGGAGTGACCTTAACAACACCTCCTTTGACAATTACGATCAGGGACCTGACGGTTATTGTCGACAGCACGAATACGACCGGGTTGTACGCTACGGAAGGATCTTGGAGCCAAAGCAATTTAGCCGGATACAAAATTGGTGTTAAGTCCCGTTACTCTACCGTTCAAGGATCATCGGCGACGTGGAAGGCGATGTTTCCAGAGGGGAGATATACGGTCTCCATCTATAAGCTCGTCCATACAACGGCAAACGATAGTCATGTCAAAGTAGAAGTAAAGCACAAGTCGGTTACCGAGGTCACGTATATCGATGCGACAGTCGGCTCGTCGGGTTGGGTTAATCTTGGAACGTTCGACTTTACAGGAGACGGCAGCGAGTATGTTCGTTTAACCAGGGAAACTCCGACAACTGTAGATCCGCCAACCCTTCCTGCCGATATGATCTATACGAGGGCTGATGCAGTCAAGTTCGAACGGCATTCCGTCAATGAGGCAATGCTTGCGAGCGGGGTGCCAGGCAAACCGACACTTTCGAATAATAGTGGTGTTGCGACAGGCTTACATGATGGCAATTATGAGGTTACGATGAATATGTGGTGGGGAAACAATGGCTCACAGTATAAGTTGTACGAGAATGGCCAATTGATCCAAACGAAGGCACTGCCCGATGCATCGCCGGCAACCCAGACTTCCATTATTCCTATTCAAGGTAAGCCAAACGGAACCTATGTGTATACATGTGAGTTATCGAATTTGTTTGGAACGACTTCATGTGATCCACACACCGTCACCGTGGCTGATGTGAATCCTGGCAAACCTGTGTTGTCCAGCGACAATTGGAATCAAGGCGGGAACTATACCATTACTGCTAATATGTGGTGGGGCACGAACGCAGCACAATATCGATTATATGAAAATGGCGAACTTATTGAAACGCAATCTTTATCTTCACAAACACCAAGTGCCCAATCGGCCATTACACAAATTTCAGGGAAAGTTCCAGGCATTTATCAATATCGCGGCGAGTTTATAAATGGAAGTGGAACAACGGCAAGTGATATTTTACAAATTATTGTAAAATAAAGCTAAGAGCTGAGTGGATGAGAACGATCCATTCGGCTTTTTTATTTCTTGGAATTTAGTATTGAACTTTGCAAAAAGCATTTATCTATTCCGATTCCTGTTGTCATTGATGTAGGGAGTTTTTTTGTCCATAGACAACGAAAAGACTTGAGTAAGCGTAAATTGATTTTCTACTTTACATACTTCTTCACAAAACTCGTATTTTGTACATATGTCTGTAGATTGAAATAAACCCACTTGCAATTTGACAAGAACTTTTTTATTATAAACGGCCATGGATGTGCCCGACATTTACCATATGCTCTGTTAATGGTCGTACTTAGAATATCTACACCTGGAGCAACGAAAATTGGCTCGAGTTATAAAAAAAAGTACCTCGGTCTAGACTTCTTTGACCTACGGTACTTTTTTGCGTTATAGCGACTAGATACAAAATTTATTTTTTTCCCAAAAACTTGATCCCTGGTTCTCTAAAACAAGGCTAAACCAGGTTTCAAAATCTAGTCCCATATCATGTGCTTCATCAATTGGAGCCATTGAATCCCGATAGAGCATGTAGTCTTTTCTTCCATCTATTACTCGATCCATATCAATAAGCAAATCTTGACCATAATGATAACCGATCATCAACCACTCATTCGGAAAATCCCGGCTATTCATGATATCCATAATGGCATCGATATTGAATAATGAGAATTCTCCGCCATAATAGGGGTGATAAAACAACTTCGCGCCGTCATGCATTAATAAAAACCGATAATAATCTGGTGGCAAAACTAAATCATATTGGTTCATAAAATCGTCCAGTTCATCTTCCAAGCAAGGAGGATGAAACAGAATCGTAACTTTTTTTACTGAACCGTCTCCGTTATCAATACCAATAAAGTCTCCATTTTGTTTCAACCGCTCTTTCAGAGTATTGATAACTAGTTCTAAAGCAAGTCGGTCGGTCATAAATTCCTCCTAACTATGTTCTTCTTAATATCATCAACAAGATCGAATGTAATACCCTTATTGTACGTTGATTATAGCTTCTCGTAAAAAATCTAAATCCGTTCTTATATCCAGCCCCCTGTGTCAGTTGTAACATTTTCATTGTAAAACTGTTTTTTGCTGTTCTAATCTGAACGACACCCCAACATCTACCAAGCTGATGCGTTCATTCTGGCGATTTCATCGGTAAGTCCGAGTCTGGTCATTTCTTCTACCATCGCCTCTTCGACTTCCACACTATGGAATTCCTTTGCGTTAAATGTACGTGCCAATACTAGTTTACCGGCATAGGTAGCTCGCTTCAAAAAGCCTTTCAATTCTTCGGCTTCCAAATCATCATCCACCAGAAGTGTTTCGTGTTGCCGACCATTGTCCCCAGGGAGTACATTAGTTACCCCGAGTCCATCAGGCGTGGCAACAACGATTTGTTTCTCCCTCATAGCTTTTACGCGATCAAGGTATGCATATGGATGATCGATTTTAGGTAGATTTAGTGTATTTACCAGTCTGGACATGACCTTACGGCGAATCGCTTGCTCTTCCTCTGTTGGTGCCCATTCATGTTGCGCCTCCTCCTCTTCTTGCAAGTAGTTTTGGTAGGCTTCTTCACTTTCAAACGACATATATATAAAACTACTGTCAATAGCAATTACGCTCAAAAACTCCCTGATATTGTTGGCAATGACTTCTGCAGCTTCATCCCCACCCATTGGGGAAACTCTTACGATTGGGGCATTATTTAGATCCGGGACAGATCCGAATTCCGTTAAGAAGCCGTAGTGTTCACCATCTCCACCCGTCCACCCAAACGTAATGACATCCCAAGGGGTATTCCCATACTCACTTTGGTAATAACCTCCGTAAAAGCCGAGCTCGTCCCATAACGATAGTCCTTCTTCTTTAAGTTGCGTATCTAAGGTGTACAGGTCGTTGAATATATCCGGAGCAGAATACTTTCCGTAATTGATCTGCTCGCTTTCCTCGGCACTCATTGTATCCTCTCCTGCCGTTTCTTGTTGCTTTTGCCATGCTAGCAATTCCTCCATTTCTTCATCTGTGACATCGCCGGGGTTTGGAGATGTCGTAATCGTAACTTCACCTGTCCCAGCATTAAAAACGATCTCTGAATCCGTTAAATCACTTAATCGTTTGGAGTGGATATAAATATGCCCATCAACTTGTCGAAGCGTATCTCCCCACTCATCATGCAAATAGGTCGTACTACTTTCATTTAGTGTATTGTAAGAGATAGCTAATGAGTCATCTTCTTCGTGATTGTACGTCCAGCCCATAGCAATAAGCACCGAATCAAGAGGAAGGTACAACCTTCTTCCCTCTATAAAAGGTTTGTTAATTATAAGAATTTCATTCCCATCGACGTAAATATTCAATTGCTTTCCTGCCTTCTGTATATTCTCAGGGGGATTGGGTTTATCACCACAGCCACCCAGCATAATAACGACTATGCTAAGGATAACAATCCCGACTACTAGTTTCTTGACCGTCATTTGTTCTGTTTGCACATACTGATCCCCTTCGAAACGATCTCTTTTTCTATATTTTCGTCATATGTTTTGATTTTCCTGTCCGTTAGCATTCCCAGGAGACTCATTGTCGCTCGTGTGCTGGGAGAAGCAGGTGATCCAAGCGGCTATGCGCATGGAAACGCCTTGCTTCGCTACGCCGGCCTTAACTAGGGCTCGGACCGCATTGTATTCACGACTTCCTTCTGCTGATTCTTCACATTCTTCTTTTATTGAATGAATGCTTAAAAAAACTTGCCTCAATCGGATGATACAGACACAATCAAAGAAAATCCCGCAAATTTTTGGAGATCATTTGTATAGAACGTTCTTTACTATGTGGTATCACACGAACGATGTATGCATCCTTTAATTCAGTTACACTCCCAAAATCAGTTAAAAAACCATAGTACTCATCACCGTGTGATTGTGCAGGGTCAGCAAATAAAGTAACATCTGGAGGTGTGTTCTCATGAATACTACGGCAGCACTTTTGTATTAGAATGGACTACATAGTACTGCTTGATTTCTCTGTCGTAAGTGGACTATATCGATGAATAATTCAGATCTGTACCGGTGCTTGCAATAAAGATTAAAGCAATTATGGCGATTAGTAAAAAAATGGCATAGGAAGCAGTACCTATAATTCCGCATACAAGTCCGGCAATCGCCAAGCCGCGGCCTTGTTCTCCGTTTTTTTTGATTTCCTTAAAAGATAAACTTGCATACACGATAGAAACAATACCGATAAAAAATCCAAGATAAGGCACAACTATAGCGAGAATACCAAGTACAAGCGCCACAATCGATTTACTGTTTGTTTTCGGCAGTTGCTGCATCGGTTGGTAATATTGATTATGCGGCTCGTTCGGAATTTGATCCATTTGATTCCTCCTTTCGCTCTAACCGTATTTTACCAGTCAATATCTTTTCCCACAAGATGAGCATCCAGCAAAAATCACGCTTAATAGTAATAAAATAACAGATTTAATATCGTCAAAAAAGGGACATCACGAAAGTGACGTCCCTTCAACATTTGACTATTTCTCCAAATTCAGCCGGCGTTTGTTTTGCATAACGGAACGGCTTGCCTCAGACGCCTTCGGCTTTCGGCGGCCCGTTGGGCCGACCAACCATCGTCCGAACGGCAGCTTTTCCAGTAAACAGGATAATCCGATCGCTCCTGCTGCAACCAATATAAATGTAATCAACGCCGCCGGAAGATGATACCCGGTGAGATGCAGGGGCCGTGTTATCCCGCTCGCCAGCATGAGCACAAATGCGTGAGCCAGAAAACCGCCGAATGAATGCCGTCCGATAAACAGCAGGATGCGGTAAAGCGCGCCTTTCCTTTTCTGCAGCAGCAGCGCGGCTCCGTACAGCAACAGCAGCTGGGAGACGATAATCGCAAAAGTAGAAGGCTTCAAATAGGAGGAAATATTCAAATTGATCCGCTCCGATGAGAAGCGCAATACATCATAGCCGAGCCAAATATATGCCCCGATGAAAGCAATCATCGTCCAGCCCATAGCATCTCCTACGAACTTCCGAAACCGGTTCAAGCCGAAGGCGCATACGCTCCCCATCAGGAAGTAAAATAAGTACATGACAAAATAATAAGAACGGTTCGCGATCAGCTCCGCCCAAAAACCGCCTACGGAAGCGGCCCAGCCAGGCATTTTGTAGTACGACAGCCACATCAGCGCTCCATGCAGCAGACCAAGCGCCAGGGATATCCCCGCAACCTTGGAAAATAATTCATCTTCCGAATTGTGCCGCAGCCGTGATCGGATTGTTCCGACCAACCGGGAAAACAACGGGAATAACAAATAAAACTGAAAAATCATTAGGATAAACCACAGATGGTAGCCGTATGTCGGTTTGATCAGCTGCTGAAAGATATTCGTCCAAGCCGATGGCTGCATGAGCTTTCCGCCGAATACCCCTTCCACCGCTATCCAGTAAATGATCGTCCAGCTTAGAAAAGGAATAAAAATATCGCCGAATCTTTTTCGGATAAACGAACGGTAATGCAGCTTCCCGCTGTAATTGTAAAACAAAATCAGACCGGACAGAAATACGAACGTTGGTGTCCCGAACCGGGTGAAATGAAACAGCATCGCCAGCATGATCGAGTCAGCCGGCAGGATGTCGGGCCGATAAATATACTCCGCAATGCAGTGCTGAAGCGCCACCGCCAAAAAAGCAAACGAGCGAAGCAGCGTCACTTCTTCAATCCGCTCTTTTTTCTGACGAACCTCCGGCCGAGGCGCTTGCCGTTCCATTTCCGCTTGCATATTTTCCATGATGTCACCTCTATTCTCAGTTGGCAAAAGATAAACTGATTATAGCGGACAATCATTAGAGGAAGATTAACTGGCACAAATTAACGCTTTCCGGTGCTCTTACCCCTTCATCGATCCAGCCAGACCGGAAATATTTCTCTATTACCTTTAGCTTGAATAGTTCGTTGTTCCCATTATTGTTGAGCCGTAGCAGTAGGTACAAAATGATAGTTACCGAAATTATGTTACATCACAGTAATGTAGCATTAGAAATAACATCCGATTTGTCGGTTGGATAAATTATCTTTTCTTTCTCAACACTTTAATTACCGCACTTATAGTCATGTATATGATTAGAATACATACCACTGTAAACAAGTATGATGTAAACGTGAAGCTAATCCACTGTGCAGTCATGGTAACAGATCCATCAGAATTGACAACTTCAGTGGATGAATTGTTCTTAAAAATTGCTATAAACAATAATGGTAATAAAGCTGAAATTATTACACCAATGATTATTTCTTTCAATTTGAACATTTGGGAATTACCTCCACTCATATTACTCTTATAAGATCAATTATCACACTTATTACGCTTTCGCATAGTTGAACAATCGTGTCCAGTTAGCGTAATAATCTACGGAGACGTTGTTAGACTTATTTTCCTGCAGCATGCCAATAAATTCCATCCTTCCCTGCACTATAAACTGAGAACAAAATAAAGCCCGCGGTTTCCGCGCCGCGGACTTCATCCGGACGATCATGTCCTTTTTCAAACTTTCTTTTTATATACCTTCATTGCAAAGAAGTAGGCTACGATCAAAATTCCGACGCACCAAGCAAGAGCGACCCATATATCATTGCCCACCGGCTGATCCGACAGCAGTGCACGAATGGCTTCCACGATCGAGGTCACCGGCTGATTTTCAGCGAAGGCGCGAACGACAGTCGGCATCGACTCGGTTGGCACAAACGCCGAGCTGATAAACGGCAGGAAGATAAGCGGGTAGGAAAAGGCGCTTGCGCCCTCGACCGTTTTAGCAGACAGGCCTGCAATCGCTGCTATCCAAGTTAATGCCAGCGTAAACAGCGCGAGTATGCCGACAACCGCAAGCCACGACAGGATCCCCGCAGACGAATGAAAGCCCATAATCAAAGCAATGAGAATGATTACGATAAGGGATATAGCGTTCGATACTAGTGAGGTCAGCACATGTCCCCAAAGAAATGCGGAACGTGAAATGGGCATGGATTGAAACCGCTCGAATATGCCCTTCTGCACATCGTTGAACAGTCGAAAAGCCGTGTAGGATATTCCGCTAGCAATAGCAATTAGAAGTATGCCTGGCAGCAGGTAATTTACATAGTTATCCGTTCCGGTTTGAATGGCACCGCCGAACACATAGACGAACAGCAGCATCAACGCAATCGGCGTAATGGCAACCGTAATGATGGTGTCCATGCTGCGAGAAATATGACGCATAGAACGTCCTAGCAGAATGCTCATATCTCTGAAGAAATGTTTCTGTACTCTCTCCATTTACTTTCCCTCCCTTTTGCTGACGATTGCAAGGAATATATCCTCTAATGTCGGCTGTTTTTCAACATACTCCACCTTTGCGAGAGGGAACATCTTTTTCAGTTCCGGAAGCGTGCCGCTGGCAATAATCTTACCTTCATGCAAAATGGCAATTTTGTCGGCAAGCTGCTCTGCTTCTTCCAGATACTGCGTGGTTAAAAGAACCGTCGTACCGCCGTTCGCAAGCTCTTTCACAATGTTCCATACCTCGATACGTGCCTCAGGGTCGAGTCCTGTGGTCGGCTCGTCGAGGAATATGATCTTTGGTTTTCCCACAAGGCTCAAGGCGATGTCGAGCCTGCGGCGCATACCACCCGAATAAGTGGATACTCTGCGGTCTGCGGCTTCTGTCAGGCCGAAGCTTTTAAGCAAATCGTCTGCAACCTGTCGTGGGTTTTTAAGGTATCGCAGCTTGGCAATCAAGATAAGATTTTCCCGTCCGGTCAATAATTCATCAACGGCGGCAAATTGACCGGTCAGACTGATCGCTTGTCGCACATTCTCGGGTTTTGAAGCAACATCGAATCCGTTTACGGCAACGGATCCGCCATCATGTTTGAGCAGCGTCGTGAGGATTTTGACAACCGTAGTCTTGCCTGCCCCGTTGGACCCGAGCAATGCGAAAATACTGCCCTCTTCCACCTCGAAATCTACGCCCTTTAGAACCTGTAGATCCTTATAGGACTTTATGAGCCCTGTTACTTTAATTGATTGGTTTGGCATATTATTATCCCCCCTTAAATTACGGTAACCTTAGACAGATCGGCCTCCATGCCCTTAAGAGAGGCATAAGTCAACTTATCCATCATCGCTCCGTCAAAGCAGATCGTTTTAATGATGCGATAATATTTCTTCGTTAACGTAAAACCTGAATTAAAAGACACATTTTTAAGCGTTGCTCCCCTAAACGAAACTTCGTTTAATGCCGCCTTGTCAAACGTAACGCCGATAAACGTCTGTCCGTCAAAACGCTGCCCGCCTAAGGCAGAGTACTTGAAGTCAACCCCATCAAATAAACAACCTTCAAAAATCGTTTTGCTAAGATCGGTCAGCGTTAACGTCACATCGGTCAGTCTTACTCCTGTGAATTTGGCTCCGTCAAGCCCCGACTTGCTGAAATTGGTTCGTACAAGGATCGTCTTATTGAAGCTTGCATTTGTCAGGTCAAGTGCGGATAGGCTGCAGTCCGTCAGATTCGCGCCGTTAAAATTAGCTTCGCGTACGTCGCTGCTCTTAAACGAACTGCCAGTCAAATCTGCGCCCGAAAAGTCGGAACCGTGCAACGCGCTGCCTGTAAACTGTCCTTTATGGGCCGTAACGCCTGCAAAGTCGCTTTTCGCCAGGTTGCTTCCGCTAAGGTTTGTCACCACCTGACGTTCCAGCGAGCGTGAGAGGTTGGCGACCTCCAGGATCGTTTGTTCGATGTCGCCGATACTCTCAATAGTCATCTTAAACGCTGTTTCATCGTCCTTGCCTTCAGCTTTGAGTTCACGGAATCGCTCCTGTAAATCGGAGTGCAGGTCAGTCTTTAATTCGGTGACGCTTTTTACTCCATCGTATGGCGTAAATACGCCGTTCAAATAATTCGTCAATTTCTGATTCATACATCATCTCTCCTTATAATAAGCTTTCAAGAACGCGCTTCGCGTACTCCCAGTTGCTTATATTGCGGGCGTAAGCAGTCTTACCCTTTTCGGTAATTCTAAAATATTTACGACGTCCACCCTGAGATTCATCACCCCAATACCACTCGATATCGCCTTCTGTCTCAAGCCGTCTGACGCTGGAGTACATCGTGGCTTCCTTTAATTCATATTCGCCGCCCGAGCGCTCGGCAATCAGCTTGACAATTTCGTATCCGTAGCGGTCAGCTTCGGATAAGAGCCGTAAGATCATCGTGTCGGTATGTCCGCGCAACAGGTCGGATGTAATTTTGTTCTCGCTCATTTAATCACCTCCGCATCTAAATGATACAACACAGTACCATGACAGTCAAGGTAGTGTTATAAATAAAATACTTTTTCTGAAATGTTGCATGTTCATTCAGTAACTTTATGAAATGCCACTAGGTAGAACGAACGTTGAGAGCTCTGCACGTATCACATGCAGTTTCTTTCGTAGAAGTAGATAATCGGACAATGCTCTTGTCGCAAAATGGTAATCGAATCAAGTTTTTGACATCGCATAATGACGAGAATTTGGTCCTATAACTAAAAAAAGCCCACGATTTACGCGGACTTCAATCGGACTATTTTCTTGTCACCTGACACCCTTGGTGTTCGGCCAGCTGGCCGGCTATGTGTTTCCACTGCTGTTCATGCCAAGCTTTATTACGCAGTCCTTGTCCGCCGCTCTCATTCCTGCGATTGGCGAGGCAGCGGCGAACAACCTTTATAAACTTCTTATATTCCAACAAATATTGATTAACTCTTCATCACTCAGATGCATGTTGATGGAGCTATTTCGCTGCCGCTAACGCCTCGGCATAGTCTGATAATACGATCATCCTGCCATTATCTAAGCGTGATTCCTCCGCTGCAAAGGCCATTAAGTGACTCCTTACCGATGCGGCTGCTGAGGTCAAGCTTTCTTGTCCTGTATAATTCCGGACTTCCTTTAAGAAGCTGCGAACAATTCCAGCATCGCCGCCCCCATGACCAGTCACTTGAGGCGGAATTGTAAGCTCTGTCTTCTGGTGGGTCAGAAAGTCATACAGCGTTATGGTATCCCCTTCAGCCCGAAGCTCACCACTTGTTCCCATGATTTGAATTCTCCGTTCCTGCTCGAACGTAAACCCGCACATGCTGAACATCGCTGTTGCACCTCCTTCAAATTCCATGTTAACAACTTGATGATCGACAACGTTGTTATCACTGCGATATACACATCGACCATAATCCGTCTCACGAAGACCAATAATAATATTCTCTTTGGTCAGATCAGGAGAGAAGTGTCTCGCCCTGCCTTTATACTGATTGCTTAAATAGAATCGTGGCGCAGAATAGGGGCAAGCTGCTTCTGCTGCGCAGTCCAGGCATCGGTATAGCGCAGGTTACACAGTGTATGGATATGAAATTGATAAAGCTGATAATTAAATAAACAAAAGCCCTGCCCTACCATTTGATATAACAATGGTGGGGTTTTGTTTATTTAAAGTGTACAACATAATTACGTACTAGTCCGCTATATTGACGACGTTATCTTTAACTTGATAAATGATATAGTTATGATTCCATTGCTGCACGGTAACGTTCGTTTCTTCATCCCCCTTTTTAAAAAAATAATTAGAGCCTTCTTGCTCGACATAGGTCCAGCCTTCGCTGCTCATTCGTTCTTTAAGAAGAGACTCAATGGAACGATTCTCTTTTGCAAGATAATGCCCCTCCCCATCCATCACGACTATTTGTTTATCCGTTGTACCTAATGTGTACATGAGCTTAATGTTATAGAATCCAATATTATTGATATAGGCAGCAGCGAGTATAACGACAAGAACAACGATTCCAATAATTCCGAATACCGCGACTTTCCAAGGTTTCCTCAAAATTATTTCACCACCTATGCGTATTTGAACTCAAATTAGCACGACTTCGTACGATTATTTCCGCCGAGGTGGTAATAGAAGCCAATGCTGGCTTATACCCTCGTACTGACTAAGCTTAGTCTGCAACTCCGGCTTCCGGTGAGTAATACCGGGAACATCAATTGTGTCCATCAAGTGGCTCATAACAAATCAAAGCTCCAGCAAGCCACTTATTCAATGTGTGGTCCCGTGACTTACCTCCAGGTTTCAAATGACCGCTAATTTAGATTAGCGGTCATTATGTGTTTTCAAAGCATATACTTGATGTCCGCTAATGTAAGTCAAGATTTGGAGGCTTTTTCGGCTTGTTACCGTTTCATTTTCAAGGTACTGGTTAATAAAATGCTTTAATACTACGAACACGATGCTTTAACTTCTGCGGGTAAGTGGGCTCTTACATGCAGAATAAACGTTCGATGCAAACTATAGTCTGTCAGGATTAGAAAGTTCACCAGTGTTTTGTCCATCAATTCCCCTCCTACTAGACATCATTTTACCACTTATTTTCCAGAGCCTTATCTTCAAAGCAAAATAAAAATGAGCAGGCCGCCGTAGCGACTGCTCATCTATGTGTGTTATTCAACAATTTTTCCTCGTTAGCTCAAAACCATATATTATAATAAAAAATCACACAGCGCTTGGAGTTATATGGTTACATATTCATGTCATTCGACTGCATCTACAACAAGTATTTTCCCGTGATCGACTGCTCCGTATGGATGATCTGCTGAGGTGTGCCCTCGAACACCACCTGGCCGCCTTTGCTGCCTCCATCTGGTCCCATATCGATGATCCAATCCGCATGGCTGATTACATCTAGGTTGTGCTCGATGACGATCACCGTATTGCCGGCATCCACGAGGCGGTTCATGATCTCCAGAAGGTGACCGATATCTGACATATGTAGGCCGGTTGTCGGCTCGTCCAACACGTAGATGCTGCCCTTCTTATGCAGCTCGCTTGCCAGCTTGATGCGTTGGCATTCCCCGCCCGAGAGCGTGCTGAGCGGCTGGCCGAGTGTAATATAGTTCAGTCCCACATCACTCATCGCCTGAAGCTTACGCACAACCTCTATTAGCTGAAAAAAATCCAATGCCTGCTCCACAGTCATCTCCAGCACTTCTGCAATTGACTTGCCGTTCAGCTTGTACGCGAGCACCTCTTCCTTGAACCTTCTACCGCCGCATTCTTCACATGGCAGCTTCACGCTGTCGAGGAATGCAAGGTCTGTATACACAACACCAAGCCCTTGGCAGTTCTCGCAAGCCCCCTTGGAGTTGAAGCTGAACAAGCCTTGATTAACCTTGTTCGCGGAAGCAAACGCCTTGCGCACATCGTCCATAATGCCCGTGTAGGTAGCAGGATTCGAGCGTGTTGACACTCCTACCGCCGATTGGTCGATGACGATCGCATCCGGATGCTGGCTGAGGAATACATCATTAATCAACGTACTCTTGCCCGAGCCTGCGACACCTGTTACGACTGTCAGCACTCCGGTTGGAATATCTACACTCACGTTCCGCAGGTTGTGCAGTGTGGCATCCTTGATAGACAACTTGCCGGATGACTGCCTGCATTCGTGCTTCAGCTGGAGCGGCCGCTTCATATGAGTACCTGTCAGTGTACCTGCCTCCAGCAGGCCTAGGAAGCTTCCTTCATACACGATGGTACCGCCTCGGCTGCCAGCGTGAGGCCCGACGTCGACGATATGGTCCGCCAACTTGATCACATCGGGATCATGCTCGACGACAATCACGGTATTTCCCTTGTCGCGCAGCTTCTGAAGCAATTCATTTAACCGGTGAACATCCCGGGGGTGCAAGCCAACGCTGGGCTCATCGAAGATGTAAGTAACATCCACCAGACTGCCGCTCAGGTGCTTCACCATCTTGACGCGCTGCGACTCGCCGCCTGACAAAGTATCAGTCTCACGGTCCAGCGTCAAGTAGTCAAGCCCGATATCCACCAAATGCTGCAACCGCTCCGTCAGCGACTTGACGATCGGCGCCGCGACAGGATCGTCAATCTCCCGAATGACCCGGATGAGCTGTCCGACCTCCATGGAGGACAGCTCCGCAATGTTGAGTCCATTGATTCTGCAGCTTAGCGCAGCCTGACTGAGTCTCGCGCCGCGGCAGCTGGAGCAGGGACCTTCGGATATGTACGGCGCAACCGTTTTTTGTGTGCGCTCGGACTTCGTCTTCACATCCTGCTTGATGTATTTGTTGGTGAACTTCTCAATGACGCCTTCCACTGTTATATTTGTTGCCTTGCCGGCGAAATCCATCTTAACTTTCCTTGCCTTGGCGTACAGCAGGTGATCCAGTTCCTCATCCGAATAATCGCTCAGCTTCTTGTCGAGATCGAAGTCTCCCGACTGAACGATCATGTTCCATTCCCAGCCGTTCACCGGATAGTCCGGCAGCATAATTGCCCCTTCATTCAACGACTTTGACATGTCCAGCGCCTTGCTCATGTCGATGCCTAGCCTGCGACCGATCCCGTTGCACTCGGGACACATGCCTTGCGGATCGTTAAACGAGAACATGTGCGCTTGTCCAACATAGGGCTTACCAACTCGGGAGAAGAAAAGACGGAGTATGGGAGAGATATCAGTAATCGTTCCCATCGTAGAATGGGAACCGCCGCCCAGACGCTTCTGATCCACAATAACAGCCATGCTCAGGTTTTCGATCGCGTCCGTATCCGGCTGTGGAACGCGGGGCAGGAAATTGCGCACGAATATGCTGAAGTTCTCATTCAGCAATCGCGTGGATTCTGCGGCGATCGTATCGAAGACGATCGATGACTTGCCGGAACCGGATACCCCTGTGAAGATCGTGATCTTCCGCTTGGGAATGCGCAAGGATACGTTCTTGAGATTGTTTTCCCTCGCACCAGAGATTACAATAAACTCCTGATTAGATTCGCTCATTCTTAACATCCTTCCGATCGTGTTAATTTCTACTAATATTCACATTGTTAGCTTTATCCATATTCAATTAGTGTGAACTTTACCGAAACGACAAGAACTTGTCAGATTGTGAGAAGTAGACATAAACCGGCTGCAAACGAAATGCAGCCGGTTTATGTCTATTCGGGTCAAACAGTTTTCAACAATCGTACCCATTAATTTAGCCTGGGGGAAGGAGATGTTTTAGTATCGAAAGCAGTTATTGTTCCAACACCTTATCAAGCTCGCCGCACCATTTACCCCAGCCATACCTTGCGCCTTCGAGACCATGAACATTGGCGAATCCGGTTTGCTCGAGATGAAGGTTAACCTTTCCGTCCCCTAAATCCTGCAGCGTCCAGGTGACCGTGTGCTTCTCCTCTCCGCTGGCCCAAGTATAGGACACCCGGTTTGGTGCGTCCACGATAAGCACTTCCCCGTCAATAATGCCATCCCAATATTCGGACGGCTGAGTACGAAACTGAAAACGGTGTCCTACGACAGGCACAAAATCATTTTCCATCGGCTGACCATTGTGGATGTTGACCACCCACTTGGCAAGCTTGCTTGAATCGGTGATGGCGGACCAAAGCTTCTCGATCGTTGTCGAGTATTGAAAATCCAAGGTTAATACTAAACTCATTCTTCTTCCTCCTCCAATAGTTGGTTTAAGCGCAACATATTCGTACTCCAGAACTTGGTGTAGAAAGCCACCCAATCTTGAATTTCTCTAAGTGGAGAGGCGTTTAGCCTAAATCTCGTTTCTCTGCCGACTTTTCGGTCAAGTACCAGTCCAGCCTCTTTAAGTATTGTCAAATGCTTGGATACTGCTGTACGGCCCATTTGAAACTGTGCCGTTAATTCATGCAGCGGTATCTCCTCTGCCTCTGCTAACAGACGAATCAGTCGGCGCCTAGTTGGATCTGCAATCGCGTCATACACATCCCGCAGCTGGTCGTTATCTCTCACAACACCCTCTCCTAAAATATGATTACCTAGGTCAGCCGTTAATTTCACAACCTCCTAAGCGTATGCGGCTCTTTGAACGTAGGCCCCTTGAGGCGTGAATCGCTAATTTGACACCTTTCAGTGTCGCTTTGATTATAGGTCACCATTCAGTGTCGTGTCAACAACATCTTTAAACTCCACATGAATTCTGTCAGTAAGCTATGAGTGTCAATTATTATGAAGCGAAATGAAAACCTCATCCTATAATAGGAAACAGAATCCACTTGGCCAAGCAGGCTAATTTAGATTTCCTTGATTAATCTCCATAACTTTTTTGAATATACTAACCAGAACTTGTAATCACTTATTTCTTCCCTAAAATTGTATACTCTGTCCATATCCGTGTAATGTCCAATAGTAGTAATCGGTATTTTTAATTGAACTGTGCTCTTAATAACTCTCGATAAGTCAATGAATAATCCATCTCTCGTGCATTCTAATAGTGCCGATGTTATGTCCTTTGGTATATCGCAAAATTTTCTTCCGGTTAACTTATGAAGTTTCAAAGTAATCACTCTGGCCAGAAGAGTTTCATAATCATAAAGGTTTGTAACATAGAGCTTGTTAAACCAGCCGTCATCATGTGCATAATAGGCAAATCTTATCTTTGGAATATTATGTAATGGCTTAGCAAGATGACCAAAAAACAATAATTCAGCAATCTGATTGTTGCTTAAGGCATCCAAATCCTCTTCTTTCGAAAAATCCACCCAGCAAAAATCTCCATAGTCATAAACAGAATCCTCAATCAATTCATTAATTTCTTCCTTCATGACATAATCAAATCTAGAGTGTTGATTCCATTGAGCATTATCAAAATTATGCCTAAGCAGCAAAAGATTCTCCGGCCTGTTGTCTACACCGTTCATGAATTCATAAAATTCAATTCCATACGAATAAAAACAATTCGTTTGATGCTCGCCGCTTACATAGATCAGATCCCTTATTTTCATTCTTTTCTTCATTAAACATACCCCTCAAAATGTACGAATTGCTTCAATATAGTTATAACCCTATAGCTGTCGGAGGACAAGAACATATATCGTTACCCGGATTATTGATTTCACACCTTATTAACATACAAATAATGCGCTGCCATTCGACAGCGCATTAGTAAGTGATAGCGGATAAGCCCTTGGGAGCAAATCCGCCATAGCAATCTCTGTTACTGGTACGTTGAAAAGATAAAGTGCGTCTCTCCGTTGTCGCCGGTCACACCTGTCAAAGTTGGCATAGAGCCTCTGATTGGCAGTACCCAGTTTAGTGGAACAGCCTTTTGCCAGCCTCCATCAGCATAACGGATGGTATGCCATGCCTGTCCATCCTCGGTAGTAAAGACGAATTGCGTTTGTCCGTCAGAACCGGAGCAGCCACCTATTGCGATGACTCGTTTCTCCACCTGCAATTCTTTTCCTAGATCATTCAAACCCTTCCACTTCCCGCCATTTCTAAGGCGAAGAGTATGCCATAGATGTGCGCGGTTTGTAGCGAAGACAAACACCGCATCCCCGTTACTTGGACCTGCAGCCCCTGCAATCGTGGTAACTACTCCAGACCATTTAGTTGAAAGCTCGGCCGATAGGTTGCCTAGCGTCTGCCAGCTTCCGTTAGCACGCCGAATGGTGTGCCAGAGGTGTCCGTCATTTGTAGTGAACGCATATTGCGTAGTCCCATCGGCACCGTTAGTTCCGCTGAGAGCCACCACGTTCCCAGGCACCTTAACTTCACTTCGAAGGTCGCCAATCGGCTGCCAATTCCCGTGCGCTTCACGAATCGTGCGCCATAGATGTCCATCGCTGGTTGCAAAAATGATTTGTGTCGTTCCATTCGCCCCGCTCGCCGCTGCGACTGCTGCAACACCTTTGGGAATTTCAAGCAACCGAGAAAGATTGTCCGGCGCCGACCAACTGCCATCCGAGTGGCGAATCGTGTGCCACAATTCGCCAATTTCCTCAGGTCCTCCCCAGATCGTGGCGAAAGCTAAATGCGTATCGCCGTTTTCGCCTTTTGCACCTGCAACAGAAAGGATCGGACTTTGAATATTGAATTTATTATGCAGCTCCACCAGAGGCTGCCAGCTTCCGTCCGAGTTGCGCACAGTATGCATGAGGCTCTTGCTTGCATTAGACTTGGGATACAAAATTGCAACTAACTGCATATCTGAAGCGTCAATGTCCGTGCCTCCTGCGACAGCAATGCCATCCTTCATGATGGACGCTGGCAATTTGTAGCACATGATGGAGTTAGGGTCCGCCACCACCGTTTCACTAACGAGCGGGTCAAGTGGAGTAAGTACCTGTCCTATTGTCTTCTCGCGAGACCAATTATAACGCTCTGCAAAATAGGCGATTGCCTTTTCCGAGTCAATGAGATTCACGATCTCAGGACGGCGATGCTCATGAGGAAAGCCAAGTGTATGACCAGTTTCGTGACGAACGACACGTCGGAATTCTGATTCAGGCGTATCCATACTGAATCCTTCAAGATTCATCGTGGCCTTGTCAGGAGGAATCAGCAGAATATCGGTCCCGGTATAGGACCAATATCCTTTACCATCAAAACTGATTCGGACTTGAGGATTGTCAGATGATTCCGTAAACACGATGTTTCCGGTCACGTTCCATGCATTCATGTGGCTAATAATCCGTGCTTTCAATTCAGCAGATGGATTCCCGATGAATCCGACGGTCAGGTTTACCCCCCTTCTACTCCAGCGCTTCAATGTCAGTAAAGCCAATTTGATGGGGTTTGCTTGCTCCTGTTGTGATAAAAGTAGGACCTGGTGGGCTTTCGGCGCGTTCTCTGGGTTAATCTCGATCGCTTTCGCTGCCGCTTTTACCTGAAGTTCGGAAGGTAGTTCTTTGAGGGTGCACATGATTGAGTCGGATAAGTGAGTTGTTCTGGATGGGGGTATACTGCACATTGCTGACACCTCCAGTTCAAATTATAGAAAACACACCTTAAGTATACTGTATCTAACGTAATAAATCTGCATAATTTTTCCATAGTAAAAAAAGGATTTTTTTCTTTCAAATTTCTATCGGATTAAAAAGAAACGGTGCCCCTGCTAAATATTTTTTTATTATAGCTTGTGCATAGGGCTGTTCTTCTTTTAGCCATTCGGTTTCCCTTGGATCAGGGGCATGGTGACAATAATTCTCTATCATGACCATCACTGTAAAACTTTCTAGTGCGGGAAGCCAGTCGCCTTCTAGTCTCCTCTTGCTTTCATAACCTTTAATCAGTAACTCCCTTTGCCATGGATAAAGCCCCAAAATCGCATGTGCTATATCATATAGGAAGTATCCAAATCCACATCTCCCAAAATCAATTGGACGAGGTTCTCCATTATGAAATACAATGTTCCCTTGGTGCAAATCGCCATGAATTAATCCATAGCTTTCATCATCTTTGCTAAGATTGTTAATCCAAGAGAGTATCCTTTCAGCCGCTGATTGATACAACTGGAATTCGGTATCTATCAGGAACCGATCATAATGTTGCGATAACCGAGTCATAGCTTGCCTAAAGCTTTCCTCACCCCAAAAAGGGCGTATGAAGGTAAGCGTCAAATAGCCCCCACCTTGTCATCAGATGAGAGCTAAGATAAGCTGGATTAAGATTTAAACACGTGGCAAGTCAGCGGTAGCGATGTTGACCAAGGCAACAGCTTGTCTAGCGTTT